>JANYER010000468.1 GCA_025359825.1 Granulicella sp. | reverse complement strand
GACAAGCTCTTCGGAAAACTTTAGTTGTTACTTGGAAAAGATTGTGTTGTTAGGAGTGGTTTCTTCATTGGCGTGGATCCGATTGGAGGCACGCTTCGCACCTTCCATCGCAACCTTGTCCAGCTTCTGCTCATCCGTTTTACCAACGTTAGTCACGCTGCCCGGTTTATTATCAATCGCTTCGTGGGAAGGGCGTGCACCAGTCTTAGTCGAGTTCAATCCTTGAGCCATACATCACCTCTGCAAAGGTAGGACACCATCTGTCGCAGCGGCGTTGCCTTGCGCGAAAGTCTTAAATAAAGACTCAGCAATAACATCCTTTTTCACCTGTCCATAAAACACGCAACTATCTACACTCCACAGCGTCCTACGATCAGCAGTTGCAATACCGTAAGACGTATAACCTCCAAGGAGAAATACATGACCCAAAAGACCATGGATGGATGCAGTCATACGTACCGTAACTCGCCTGATTTTCAGGCCTTCCTCCGCAGCCGGCAGCGGTCGTCAAGACTTAATGCCACCGCGCAGATGGGAAGTCACTCTGGAAATCAATCCGGAAATTCACCGAACCAGAGTGGCCGTGGCAATCCGCCCCCGCAGCACTGAGGCTTGGCTTGTAATTGGGAGAGCTTGGCCGCAAATCTTGAAGAGCAGATCGCGTGATTAGCCCGCACTCTGACTCTCGCCAAATACAGAGAGCTGCACTACGGATAGGAGAAAGCAAGAGGGGACCATGTCGGTCCCCTTTCTGCTGCCCATTCCCACTGATACCATAAGTCTTAGTCATGTCATTCGACCCGACCCAACCTACGGCATTAAAAAACGATGAGGCTATCTCTCTCGTATTGGATGAGACCTCCCCCCACCAAATTCACGAAAGAGCCCTCTTCATCGACACTCACGTCGACACGCCGCAACGTTTCGTCGACGACGCCTGGGACTTCACCGGCCCCCTGCACGGCGGCCACCTCTCGCTCGACACCGCGCGCCAGGGCAACCTCGCCGGCACCTTCTTCGCCCTCTGGGCTGAACCCACGCAGTGGAAAGGCCACTACGCCCACCGCACCCTCGCCCTGCTCGACGGCGTCCTCGAGCAGGTTCGAAAACACCCGGATTCCCTCGCCCTCTGCACCACCTCCGCAGAGATCCTTGCTGCCCGCGCCGCTAAGAAATTCGCCGTCCTCCTCGGCATCGAGGGCGGCCACTCCATCGAGAACTCTCTCGCACTCCTCCGCCTCTACTACCGCCTCGGCGTCCGCTACATGACCCTCACCTGGTCCAACTCCAATGAGTGGGCCGACTCCTCCGGCGACCTCACCGACCCCGCCGTCCCTCATCACAACGGACTCTCCACCTTCGGCCACGACGTCATCCGCGAGATGAACCGCCTTGGAATGATGGTCGACGTCTCCCACGTCTCCGACAAGACCTTCTGCGACGTCCTCGCCACCACCCGCACCCCCGTCCTCGCCTCGCACTCCTCCGCCCGCGCCCTCACCACCGCCCCCCGCAACCTTACCGACGATCAACTCCACGCCCTTGCCGCGAATCAAGGCGTTGCCATGGTCAACTTCTTTCCCGCCTTCATCGACGAGACCTGGCGCACCGCCTGGAATAACCAACGCCCCGAGCGAGCCCTCGCCCACGTCGCCCTCGCCGCAGACTACGCCGCCCGCAACCTGCCCATCCCCTACAGCGTCTCCAACGAAATCGATCGCACCCACGCCGCCAAGCTCCCCCGCGCGCCCTTCAGCTCGCTCATCGACCACATCGACCACATCGCCAGCACCGCCGGCATCGACCACGTGGGCATTGGCACCGATTTCGACGGAATTCCCTCCACCCCCGAGGGCATCGACTCGGCGGCCGACCTCCCCAAGATCACCGCTGCCCTCCACGCCCGCGGCTACAGCGCACAAGACCTCCATAGACTACTCGGCGGCAATCTGCTCCGCGTCTTCCACGCAGTCCAGACCGCCGCCGAATAGATTTTTGCTCAAAGAAAACTGCCCTACTTCTCCGCCAGAATTGAAATCTTATTAATCTGCAGCTCCCCTTCAAACAGGTCACTCCACACCGACATCAGCGCTTTCGCAATCTCGCCACTCAAGTGAGCATCGCGTCCGGCTTCATCATCAAAGGTGTCGAAGACGCTGTACCGCCCGTCATCCTCCTTCAACGCATACCAGTTCACTGTTCCCGGCTCCTGTTGCGCCATCTGCGCGCCCTGTTTCAGAAAAGCTTCAACCTCCGCCGACTTCCCTGCCTTCGGCTTCAACGGTACATACAAAGCAAACTTTGCCATCCTCAAACCTCCTTGGTGAAATCGGTGCAACGTCCAAAAAACCGCCACACACTCCAGTGAGATGCCAGCAACACAAAAAGGTATCCATACCTGCTACGGAACTCAACATTCTTTGGATGGAGTCAATCTGCCCGCTTGAGCGATCGCACTTCTCATGTTCTTTGCGCATCTCCTCGCCATCTGCGTCCGTCTTATCGTCCCTTCTTGCTTCCCCACCTTTGCTTCTGGCAAGCCAGTGCGATAGCCTCATTTATGGAGTTGTTCAACGCATGAGCCTTCGTACCCTAGCCATCCTCCTCGCCCTTACCACCCCCGTTCTGGCCCAGACCCCAACGACTCCTCCCGCAGCCCCTCCCGCCGCTGCCGATCAGCTCCCCGATGCTCCCAGCACCACCAGTCAGGCCAGGCCGCCCGTCATCCCCACCGGCCCCACCGCCGTCATCGATACCACCATGGGCCGCCTCACCTGCCAGTTTTACGACACCCAGGCCCCCATCACAGTCGCCAACTTCATCGGCCTCGCCAGGGGCACCAAGGAGTGGACCGACCCCAACACCTTCAAGAAGATCAAGGGCAAGCCCTTCTACGACGGCACCACCTTCCATCGCGTCATCCCCGGATTCATGATCCAGGGCGGAGACAAGATCGGTACCGGCTCCGGCGATGCCGGCTACCTCTTCAACGACGAGATCGACCCCTCCCTCACCTTCGACCAGCCCGGTCGCCTCGCCATGGCCAACGCTGGCCCCGGCACCAACGGCTCCCAGTTCTTCATAACGGAAGAGCCCGTCGCCCAGCTCAATGGCAAGCACACCATCTTCGGCCAGTGCGACGCCCATACCGTCCTCGTCGTCGCTTCCATCACTCATGTAGAACGCAGCGCAGAAGACAAACCTCTCACTCCCGTCATTATCCAGCACGTCACCATCGTCCGTGAAGGCCAGCCCATGCCCCCCGAACCCGTCATCGCCGCGCCGGCCAAGTAAATCCCTAAGAAACCGCAGGATTGCCTATGTCAAAGTACTGGTGGAGGCGTATCGGTAGGCACCTGCAACTGGCTGTGCTATCGGCGTTGCTCGTTTCGCTCTTCTACTACTTCACCGCTCCGCCCGATCTGCGTCACCGCCTCAGCATGGCCTCAGCCTATGCCTCGATGATCTTTCTGGGCTGGACACTGGCCATGGGTTCCTGGAATCTGTTTCGCTCACGCCCCAACCCGGTCAGTTACGACCTTCGCCGCGATGTTGGAATTTGGACCGGCATTCTCGCGGTTTTCCATACTGCTATCGGCCTCACCGTTCACCTCCGCGGCCGAATGTGGATGTATTTCTTTCAGAAACTCCACCCGCTCACCTTCCAGAAGAATAAGTTCGGCTTCGCGAACGACGTCGGTCTCATCGCCGCTTTACTCTTTGTGGGACTTATGCTGATCTCGAATGACGTCGCGATTCGCCGTCTCGGCATCCAACGTTGGAAGACACTTCAACGCCTGACGTACCTCACTTTTGCCCTGACAGTGCTTCACGGCTGGGCATTTCAGGCAGTCGAAAAGAGAAAAATATCGTGGGTCGCTGTATTCTGGTCTATGGCGGCTGTCGGAACCGTCGTACAGCTGGCAGGAATTCACCGGAGAAAGACCATCGCAGCACAGGACCGGCGGACTGTACAAGATTCTTAGGAGCAGTTCGATACCGAGCGTACCAGGCTCCCACCCACCACCTTCATCAACCCGTTAGGAGAACACCGCAATGCCAACCAAGCCCGGCACCTACGCCACCTTCAAAACCAGCGAAGGCACCATCGTCTGCGAACTCTTCGAGGCCGACGCACCCCAGACCGTAGCCAACTTCATCGGCCTCGCCGAAGGCACCAAGGAGTGGACCAGCCGCTCCAAGAAGGGCGATAAGCTCTTCGACGGCACCGTCTTCCATCGCGTCATCCCCAGCTTCATGATCCAGGGCGGAGACCCGGAAGGCACCGGCATGGGGGGCCCTGGCTACAAGTTCGCCGACGAGACCAAGGGCTCCAAGCACGGCTTCCAGCAGCCCGGTAAGCTCGCCATGGCCAATTCCGGCCCCAACACCAACGGCAGCCAGTTCTTCATCACCACCACCGACACCAGCTGGCTCACCGGCAAACACACCATCTTCGGTGAAGTCGTCGAAGGCTACGACATCGCAGAGAAGATCAGCAAAGTCAGCCGCGACGGCATGGACCGCCCCAAAACCCCCGTAGTCCTCGAGTCCGTAACCATCGAGCGCATTGCCTAACAGAATAGAAATTTCAGTAGCAGTAAGAGGGGACGCCAATTGGCGTCCCCTCTTACTTGCAACCCGGTTACTATAAGACGCATGAAACGCTCAGCGTTCCTGCTGCTACTGCTACTCATTTGCCCTCTCACCCGGGCGGAGAAAGTCGCCACACTCTCCGCTCCCACCGGCTACGTCGACGACTTTGCCAGCGTCCTCTCCTCTTCCGCCAGAACTGACCTCGAAGCCCTCTGCAAAGAAATCCACGACAAGACCAAGGCCCAGATTTTCCTCGTCACCATCAAGACCACCGAAGGCGAAGAGGCCAGTACCTTCACCAACCAGCTTTTCGCGAAATGGAAGATCGGCGAAAAGAAGACCGATCGCGGCGTTCTTCTGCTCCTCTCCATCGACGATCATCATCGTTGGATCGAGGTTGGCTATGGCCTCGAAGGTATCCTCAACGACGCCAAAGTCGGAGACATCAGCCGAGCCATGGTGCCCGACCTGCGCGCCGCCCGATACGACGAGGCCGCCCACACTGGCATTCTCGACATAGCCCAGATCATCGCGCAAGACTCCGGCGTCACTTTGGAGACCTCCAAAGACTCCACCCAAAGCCTTGAAGCCACCACCCAACCCCAGCCGCAGGATGCTACCGACCACAAAGCCTCCCCTTGGCTCATCGCGCTCCTCATTCTCCTCTTCGGCGGCCCAGTCATCCTGTTCATCATCCTCTTCGTTCTCGCCAGACGCAGAAACGCCGCCTTCGGTTCAGGTCTTGGAGGCGTGAATGATTCTGGCTCTTCCTTCAGCTCTTTTGGCGGCAGCAGCTCTGACTCTTTCACCAGCAGTGACAGTAGTTCCGACAGCTTCAGCGGGGGAGACGGAGGAAGCTCAGGAGGAGGAGGCGCGGGAGGAGATTGGTAGCTCAAAAGAAAAACGGCCCGCTCACAGAGAGCAGGCCGTAATCTTCGAATCATCAAACAGCAGTTACTAAGCCACACCAATGACAGTGCAAAGTTCCTTCACCGAATCAGCCGACTTCTGCAGCGCAGCCTGCTCCTCTACCGTCAGTTTGATCTCGATGATCTGTTCGATCCCCTTCGATCCCAGCTTGCAGGGCACGCCCACATACAGCCCAGAAATGCCGTACTCACCCTGCAGATATGCAGCGCAAGGCAGAATCTTCTTCTTGTCCTTCAGAATCGCCTCGACCATCTCGACCGCAGCAGCGCTCGGAGCGTAGTAAGCCGAACCCGTCTTCAGGTGCTTCACAATCTCCGCACCGCCATTGGCCGTGCGCGTCTCCAGTTCCTTCAGACGGTCCGCAGGAATCAGCTCCGTGATTGGAATCCCGGCCATCGTTGAGTAGCGGCTCAGCGGCACCATCGTATCGCCGTGACCACCTAGAACGAACGCCGTCACATTCTCAACTGAAACCTTCAGCTCTTCCGCAATGAACGTCCGGAAGCGTGCCGAATCTAACACGCCAGCCATACCAATCACCCGCTCGCGCGGGAAGCCGGCCTTCTTGAACGCCGCCTGCGCCATCGCATCCAGCGGGTTCGATACTACGATGATGATGCAGTTCGGGGAAGCCTTCACGACCTCGCCCACGACCGCTGACATAATCCCAAAATTCGTATTCAGCAAATCATCGCGGCTCATACCCGGCTTGCGCGGAATGCCTGCCGTAATCACCACAATGTCCGAGTTCGCCGTGTCCCCATAATCGTTGGTCCCGACGATATTGCAGTCGCGCTTCTCAATCGGCATCGCCTGCAGCAGGTCCAGGGCCTTGCCTTGCGGAGTTCCCTCCACCACATCGATCAGCACCACATCCGCAAGCTCCTTGGCTGCAATCCAGTGTGCCGCCGTCGCCCCTACATTACCCGCTCCAACAATCGTGACCTTCTTACGCATGAGTTAGCTTTCCTTCACTGAATGAAATTCCGAACCTTCAGTTATGATATTCCCGCATCTGTGCCTTCGTCCTGAAGCATGGACGAATATCGACGATCATGTTCGATGTTGATGATTTTGATAGACTAGTCTGCAAACTAGTCAGGAGGATAAACAATGGCCACATGGCCTCTCCAGGATGCAAAAGCCAAACTCAGCGAAGTTATCGAGACCGCTAAAAAGAATGGCCCACAGATCATTACCCAGCGCGGCATTAAGAGCGCCGTGGTGGTCCCTTTCGATGAGTGGGAACGCAGTCAGCAACAGAGCAGGCCCACGTTGCTCGAAATCCTTCGCTCCGGTCCCGAGGGCGATCTGCCGGTTCCTGTGCGCATCGGTTGGAAGATGCGGAAACAGGTAAAGTTTTGAAGTTTCTCCTCGACACCAACATTTTGTCCGAGGTTCGTAAATCACGTCCGCATGGTGGCGTCCTTGCCTGGTTCGCTGCACACCATGGTGCATACTTTGCGACACCCGCTATCGCTCTATTTGAACTTCAGATGGGAGTGGAAAAGCTACGAACTCAAGATCCCGTCCGGGCCGCTGGGTTTGAATATTGGATCGCGCGCCTGGAAACTGGAGACCACGTGCTTCCGTTTGACGCGGCCGCAAGTAAAGAGACCGCTCGATTGCTCCACAAACAACCAATGAGCCTAATGGCTGACGCTATGATCGCAGCCATCGCTAAAGTAAATGGGCTCACCCTCGTTACACGCAACACTCGCGATTTCGAGCGTTTCAACTTGCCCCTGGTGAACCCATTTCTTTACCGTGCCTAACGAACCTCTGAATCGGCTCGTTAGCCCATGTTCTCAATCATGCGGGTCGCGAACTCGCTCGTCTTAGCCTTGGTCGCGCCCTGCATGCCACGCTCAAAGTCGTAGGTCACATACTTCTGAGCGATTGTCTTCTCCAGAGAAGACTCAATCAAGCGTGCAGCCTCGGTCCAGCCCAGGAAGTCGAACAGCATCACCCCCGACAGAATCACGCTGCCTGGGTTGATCACGTCCTTGTCCGCATACTTCGGGGCCGTCCCGTGTGTCGCCTCGAACACGGCAAAGCCGTCGCCAATATTTCCGCCCGGAGCTATTCCCAGTCCGCCCACCTGCGCCGCCGCAGCGTCGGAGATATAGTCGCCGTTCAGGTTCGTCGTCGCCAGCACGCTGTAGTCCTCGGGCCGCAGAATAATCTGCTGGAAGATCGAGTCCGCGATCCGGTCATTCACCAGCACCTTGGACTTCCACTTGCCGCCACCATGCGACTCGCCGATCGCCGCCAGTACCTGCTTCACCTCGGCCACCACGCCTTCGCCAAACTCCTTCGCCGCAAACTCGATCCCCGGCTCAATCAGCGCAGCGTTCTCCTCTGCGGTCAGCTTGGGATTCGCTTCGACGTTGCCCAGAATCCAGCTCTCCCGCTCCGTCACCGTCTCGGCGCGGAACTCCTCCGAGGCAACCTCATAGCCCCACTCGCGGAAGGCTCCCTCAGTAAACTTCTGGATATTGCCCTTATGCACCAGCGTGACCGTCTTGCGGCCTTCCTTCAACGCAAATGCAATCGCCGCTCGCACCAGCCGCTTCGAACCCGTAATTGAGATCGGCTTCACGCCCACACCCGAGTCCAGCCGAATCTTCTTCTTCGTGCCCTTCAGCATGTCATCGTTCACAAACGCGATGAACTTCGCTGCCTCG
>JANYER010000345.1 GCA_025359825.1 Granulicella sp. | reverse complement strand
CCCCCGCTTCTTGCATTCCAGCAAAATTACTGATGTGAGACAGGCAGGGAACCATCCAGCGGAACTGGCAGAACACCAGCCAGCGCCTCAGGCACCTCTTCCTTCAACTCTGGAAGTTTACCCTCTAACGCGATCTGCAGCACCTCATCCATCTGCTCCACAAAGTGCAGCTTCATCGTTGTCTTCAACAGCTCCGGTAGGTCAGCCAGGTCCCGGCGGTTGTCCTCCGGCAAAATGGCCTCGAAGATCCCCGCGCGATGCGCCGCCAGCAGCTTCTCCTTCAGACCGCCGATCGGGAGCACCTTACCACGCAGCGTAATCTCGCCGGTCATCGCAATGTCCCGCCGCACCTTGATCTTCGTCAGGGCACTTGCGAGCCCGGTAGCAATCGTAATTCCAGCAGATGGCCCATCCTTCGGAATCGCGCCTTCCGGCACGTGGATGTGGATGTCCACATTGCGATAGAAGTCCTTCTTCAGCCCCAGATGCGCCGCACGGGAGCGCGTATAGGTCAGCGCAGCCTCGGCAGACTCCTTCATCACGTCGCCCAATTGCCCGGTGGCAGACAGCTTGCCCTTGCCATCCAGCACCTGAACTTCAGTCTGTAGAATCGTTCCGCCAACCGATGTCCATGCAAGCCCCGTAACAAGGCCGACCTCGCTCTTCTGGTGCGCCTCGGAGTCACGGAACTTCGCCACTCCCAACAGCCCTTCCAAAGAGTCGCCCGTCACCAGCTCCCTGTGCTCCGGCCCATCTTGCACCACTTTGCGAGCGACCTTACGGCCGACATTTCCAATCTCGCGCTCCAGGTTACGGACGCCAGCTTCCCGCGTATAACCGCGGATGATTGCCTTCAAAGCAGAGTCCTCAAACACGATCTGCTCTTCCGTCAGCCCGGTACCTTCACGCTGCTTCTTCACCAGGTACTGCTTGGCGATCTCCAGCTTTTCGAGTTCGGTGTAGCCGGAGAGGCGGATGATCTCCATGCGATCCTGCAACGGCCCAGGAATCGTATCCAGCACATTCGCGGTCGCGACGAACAACACCTGCGACAGGTCATACTCCACATCGAGATAATGATCTTGGAACGAAGTATTCTGCTCTGGATCCAGCACCTCCAGCAGCGCACTCGCCGGATCGCCACGGAAGTCGGATGCCATCTTGTCGATTTCATCCAGCATGAACACCGGGTTCTTGGTGCCGGCTTTCTTCATCGACTGGATAATCTGTCCCGGCAGGGCACCGATATACGTCCGGCGATGACCACGAATCTCAGCCTCATCGCGAACGCCGCCCAGTGACATGCGGACAAACTTCCGACCCGTAGCCTTAGCAATCGACTGCCCCAGCGAAGTCTTACCCACGCCCGGAGGTCCGACAAAGCACAGGATCGAACCCTTGGGGTTCTTCACCAACTGCCGCACTGCCAAGAACTCCAGGATCCGTTCCTTGATCTTGTCCAGCCCGTAGTGGTCTTCATTCAGGATCGCCTCAGCGTGCTTGATCGAACGAATCTCCTTTGACTTCTTCTTCCACGGCACCGCGAGCAGCCAGTCCAGGTAATTGCGCGAGACCGTAGACTCCGCCGACATCGGCGGCATCGCCTCCAGCTTCTTCAACTCCTGCATACTCTTATCCAGCACGTCCTTCGGCATTCCTGCTGCTTCAATCTTCTTCTTCAGTTCGTCGAACTCGCTCTTCTCACCGCGGCCCAGTTCCTTCTGGATGGCCTTGATCTTCTCGTTGAGGTAGTACTCCTTCTGCGCCTTCTCCATCTGCCGCTTCACGCGTGACTGGATCGTGCGGTCCATGTTCAGCTTCTCAATCGCTAGATCCAGCACATCTGCCACCCGCGACAAACGCGTCTCCGGATCGAACACCTCGAGCAGTTGCTGCTTCTCTTCGATTGACAGCTGTAGGTTCGCTGCAATCGTGTCCGCCAGCTTGGCGGGTTCGTCGGAGCGAACGCTCGCCGCCATCGTCTCGTAGTTCAGGCTCTGCTGCAGCTTCACGTATTGCTCAAACAGTGAGTGCACCCGCGACATTAACTGTTCCACCTGCGGAGTCAGATCGAGATGGGTCTGACCCATCCGAACCGTCGCCACAAAAAATCCGTCGACGTCATTCACTTCAGTCGCACGAGCTCGTTCAACGCCTTCCACTAGGACCTTGATATTCCCGTCCGGCATCTTCACGCTCTGCACGATATTCCCGATCGTACCGGTCTCGTAGATGTCGTCCGCGTTCGGTTCATCGATGGAAGCATCATGCTGCGTCGCCAGAAAAATCTTACGGTCACCGGTCAGCGCCTCTTCCAAAGCCCGCACACTCGACTCCCGGCCAACCACAAACGGAGTCATCATATGGGGAAAGATGACCATGTCGCGGATCGGCATCATTGGCAGTTTGCGAACTTCGCCGGTCAGGATCTCTTTAGTCGTAGTCGTCATCATTCTCCCCAGTTCCACGTTTCAGGTCGCACTTATTTGCGGGTGCCATTAAACGCTTCGTTCGATTGTAATTCCTGTCTATCGGCCGTGCGACTCTGCGGAACGATGAACCCGTCGTGGTGTCAAAATCTACAACGCTGGCGTCAAAACTACAACTTGTTTCGTCCGCACATTCATCCCATCACTTGCTGGCGGCCACAACCGAGCGTCCATACAACGCATCCAGCAGCGCTACAGCCATCTTTCGTTGTCCAACTGTATCTGGATGCAGCGGAGCCTTGGGTGGATTCAACCGCGGGTCGTAATACAGCGCAGCATCCAGCACCCCGTCCTTCACAAACAGGGAACTGAGGTCCAGGCAGCGTGCATAGTTGTTCGTAGAAAACCCATACCGAAGACGCAGCATCGAGTTCACCACCGTATCCTTCGCGGACTTCGTCTCCGCCACCGCCGAAGGCAGCACCTCGATCACCACTATCTTCGCGCCCGGCAACCGCGCATGAAGTTCCTCGACCACCGCAATCACACCCGCAGCCATCTCCGCTGCCGTCTGCGCCCTCGCACCACCCGGCTTGTCCGGAGAATTGTTCGTACCAATCAAAACCACCACGTCCTTCGGAGCCAGCCCATCCACCTCGCCATGCTGCAGACGCCACAGTACATGCTGCGTCTGGTCGCCCGAGTACCCCAGGTTTAGCGCACGATGCGGGGCAAACAATTCATCCCAGATCGGACGAAAGACCTCATCCGGTGCAGGTCCGGTCTTCTCATAATTTTGTGTAATTGAGTCACCCACAAACAGCAGATCCACACCACCTGCCTTCACCCTTGTCAGCAGGTCGGCATGACGCGCCACCCACCAGCCGTCCGCCCGCGGCACTGGAACCACCGCTGGATTTGCACCCGTCAATGCCGTCGCAATCTGCGCCACACAAATTCGTGCAGCCGCAAGCATCACCATTAACGCGAGCGCCAGACGCATCCGCCGTCTAACCCGCCTTCTCCAGCAGTACCGGCAGGGTCAAGCTGTGCTTCAACACCATCTCCGCCGTGATCGTCAGTTCCTTCACCTTCTTGTTGCCCGGAACGTAGTACATCAGGTCGAGCATCAGCTCTTCCAGAATCATTCGCAGACCACGTGCGCCCACTTTACGGTTCAACGCCTCGCGAGCAATCTCGCGCGCAGCCTCATCCGTAAACATCACCTTCACGCCTTCATAGTCGAACAGCTTCACGTACTGCTTCAGGATCGCGTTCTTCGGCTTGGTCAGAATCTCAATCAATGCCGCCTCATCCAACTCATCCAGAATCCCAAGTACCGGCAGACGTCCAACAAACTCAGGAATCAAGCCGTACTTCAGCAGGTCCTGGGGCTCGGCCTGGCGCAACAATTCAGAGTCGCGCTGCGCACGGATCGGCGTTACATCGCCATCCTTGGCCTCTGCATCGATCATCGTCTTGAAGCCCAGAGCCTTCTTGCCGATTCTGCGTCCGATGACCTTCTCCAACCCGACAAATGCGCCGCCGCAGATGAAGAGAATGTTGGTCGTATCGACAGCCGTAAACTCTTGGTGCGGATGCTTGCGTCCACCCTGCGGCGGAACGTTGGCGACCGTACCTTCCAGCAGCTTCAGTAGCGCCTGCTGCACACCTTCACCGGATACATCACGTGTGATGGAGGGGTTCTCATCCTTGCGCCCAATCTTGTCGATCTCGTCGATATAAATCATGCCGCTTTGCGCGCGCGTTACATCGCCATCCGCTGCTTGGAGCAGCTTAAGGATGATGTTCTCTACGTCCTCGCCAACGTACCCAGCTTCGGTCAGCGTGGTCGCGTCCACAATCGCAAAGGGAACATCCAGCACCTTGGCCATGGTCTGCGCCAGCAAAGTCTTACCGGAACCAGTCGGACCTACCAGCAGGATGTTGGACTTCGAGAGCTCCACATCATTGCCGCGCGTCTTATTCATCTGGATACGCTTGTAGTGGTTGTAAACGGCAACAGCAAGCTTCTTCTTTGTCTGGTCTTGGCCGATGACATACTCATCCAGAAATGCCTTAACCTCCTGCGGCTTCGGCAGGTGAACTGGCGCTGCACCCGGCTGCGCCTCTGCACGGTCATCTTCCAGGATCGAGTTGCACACACCCACACACTCGTCGCAGATGTACGCCCTTGGGTAATCCGAAGGCGAAGAGATCAGCTTTGCAACTGCATCCTGAGACTTGTGGCAGAAAGAACAACGAAGTGACTCGTCCGAGCCCCGTGACGTTTTCATAGGTGCAAATACTCCTGGTGATTCCCGACAACCTGCAGACTCAAGTTTACACCCGATTCACATTCCAACGTCTCTGGGAAACGGTATCAAAACCCTACATCCATTGTGGCAGAAGCCACTCCGATACCCCACGCACGTCCATTGCCAAATGTGTTCCACCAATGCAAAAGCCCGAACCAATAAGGTTCGGGCTTGTACACGGTACTACCGTCTGAAATGTTTTACGTAGTGCGTGCACGGTCGATGATGTCATCGATAATCCCGTACTCTTTGCTCTGCGCAGCCGTCATGATGAAGTCGCGCTCTACGTCCCGTTCGATCCGTTCCAGGCTCTGGCCGGTGCTCTGGCTCATCAACTTGTTCGTAATCTCGCGGATGCGCAGAATCTCGCGCGCGTGGATGTCGATGTCCGTCGCCTGCCCGCTCAACCCGCCCATCGAAGGCTGGTGGATCAGGATGCGCG
>JANYER010000331.1 GCA_025359825.1 Granulicella sp. | reverse complement strand
GAGCGGATTTCCTGATGCGCTTGCTAACGCAGGCAATATCCCTGCCCGGCCAGTCACCGTAATGGCCGCCAAACCTGACAAACCAATGCGAGTGTCCGGTGGCGTCTCTGCTGGCATGTTGATGGCGCCGATTCAGCCGATCTATCCGGCTATCGCAAGAGCGACTCGCACCGAAGGAACGGTTGTGGTGGAGGCTGTGATCTCCAAGGCCGGCAGGATCGAGAGTCTGCGAGTGACGAGTGGACCGGAGATGCTGCGCGCCGCGGCCCTGGACGCAATCCGGGCGGCCCGCTATCAGCCGTACAAGCTAAATGGCGAGCCGACCGAGGTCCAGACCACGATTACGGTGAACTTCAAGATGCAGTCTTAAGCTGCGGAGCTAAATGAGAGGTACTGTTTGCGGACTGGCGCTGAGGTGCGCCGCAGCCGGGGAGGTCGGGACGTCCTGCACATAGTCGTGCAGGGGGAACCCGGCCTCCTTCCAGCCGTCGAAGCCTCCGCGTAGAGGGCGAACGCGATAGATACCGAGCTTGTGAAGTTGCAACGCGACTTTGGCGCTGGTCTCTTCACTCGGACAGGTGCAGTAGAGGATCACGTCGCGATCGCGGGGGATGATCTCGTTGTGCTGGGTGAGCTCGTTGGGGCCGATGCGCACGGCCCCGGGCAGCACACGGGGGTCGGGCAGGTAGTCCAGCGGGTGGCGCAGGTCGACGATGAAGGGTGGTGTATTGCCGTGCTCGGTGGCGGAGTCCAGCATCTGCATCAGCTCCGTGGGCTCAAGCCGCATGGAACGGACCTGGCTAAGGAACTTGCGCTGCTTGAAGATGCGGTAGCCGATGAAGCCGAGCACCATGGCGACGAAGATGAAGAAGGCGAAGTGTCCGAGCCAGTGAAAGAATGGGGCGCTGCGTTTGGCGAGGTCTCCGAAGAAGCGTCCGGCGAGCAGGTAGGCCTCGGCCCAGATGACAGTTCCGGCGAGATCGTAGAGCAGGAAGCGGCCGTAGGACATGCCGGTCTGACCGGCGATGGGCGGTGCGACGGTGGAGAGCCCGGGAACAAACTTGCTGAAGAGCAGTGTGACCGGGCCCCGGCGAGTGAAGTAGCCCTCGGTCTTGGCGACGCAGGTGGTGGACTCAAACGAGAGGCGGCAGAGCAGGCGCAGGACGCTACCACCATACTTGCGGCCGAGGAAGAACCAGAGGCTGTCGGCGATGGCGCAGGCCAGCAGCACGGCGAACAAAGCGGTGAAATTGCTGAGGCGATGGGTGGCCGTGAGGGTGCCGGCGGTGAGCAGCAGCGGAATGCTGGGAATCGGGATTCCAAGCTGCTCCACAAGAACCCATAGGAACAGGATCGGATAGGCGTACTGAACGAAGAAGACTAAGGCTATCGGCATGGCTGTGACTTTCTGCTGGTACTCGATAGATGTGCGTGGGAGGGCGTTCGATGCGAGGCTACTCGTTTAAATAGTAAACCCAGCCTCTCAGGGAGAGGCTGGGTGGTTGTGTATCTATAGCTTCCAGGCCGTTATTCCGGGATGGTGAGGGGCATTGCGACCAGATGCTGTCCGATGAACCAGGACTGCAACTCGTTGGTGCGGAGGACGTCTGAGACGACGAGGTCGTTGGTACCCTGATCGCCAGCGTCGTCGGCTGCGTCGGAGATGTCAAGACACTCCTTGATGATCAGCTTATGGGCTTCGAGCAGGCGCGAGATCTGGACCGGCACCTCTTCCCTGCCCTTGGGGGGACGGGGGATTTTGGTGATTTCGGCGACGTCGCCGCCCATAGCCACTGTGACTCCACCGAGCAACTGGATGCGCTCAGCGATGGTGTCCACAATGTCAACCTGCTCGTCAAAGTGCTTATCGAAGAGGAGATGGAGCTGGTAGAAGGTGGGGCCGCTGACCTGCCAATGGTGCTTCTTATACATATCGCGGAGGGCGCTGGAGTCAGCCAGCAGCTGGTTCAATTTGGCGACCATCTTCGAACGGACCTTCTCATCCAGGGGGTGAGGCAAATCTTTGGTTACTTCACCAAACTTCTGGATCTCTTTTGCCTTGGCGTGCCAGTGCGGGGTGGTCATGTCCTTATTGCCTGCGGAGTTCTTGCTCTTCGTTGCCATTCTTCACCTCAGTCGTTCTAGTTGCTTCTTAAACTTAGATGCGGGAGACGCGGGTACAGTTTCCCCGTATCTCCCGCCGATTGTGACTACTACATGTTAATTCCGACTATTTGACCTCGACCTCTGGCGTTACCGAGTAGCCGGGGCGAAGTGCGAAGTCCTTGTTCTCTTCATGTAGGTTGGTGAAGTCGATCCGGACGGGGATGCGCTGGACTACCTTGACGTAGTTTCCTGTTGCGTTCTCCGGTGGGAAGAGGCTGAGCTTGGAGCCGGTGGCGCCGCCAATCTGGGTAATCTTGCCGTGGAACTTGCGGCCACCCAGAGCGTCTACCTTCAGGCTGACTTCCTGATCCTTGTGCATCTTGGCGATCTGGGTTTCTTTGAAGTTTGCGGTGACCCAGAGGTCGGCGAGCGGAATGATGGTGAGCAAGTCCTGACCGATGGAGAGATTTGCGCCTACCTGGACGTTCTTCTTATTGACGATTCCAGCAACTGGAGCAGTGATACGGCTGTAGGAAAGGTTGAGCTTCGCCTGATCGACCTTGGCCTGGGCGTGGTTGACGTTGGCGAGGGCAGCGTTGGCTGCCGCTTGTTGGGCCTTTACCTGCGAGGGGCCATTCTGCGCCGCCTGCTGCGCCTGAGCGTTGGATTGGGCGAGCCGCTGCTGGGACTGCCGGGTGCTCTCCTGTGCGGAGAGAACCTGGGCCTCGGCCTCGAGGACGGAGGCTCGGCTGGCAGCGGCCTGGGCGACGGCTGCGTCAAACTGCTGCTTGGAGATGACGTCCTTCTGGACGAGTGGGGTGTAGCGCTCTACGTCCAGACGGGCCTTTTCGGCGT
>JANYER010000211.1 GCA_025359825.1 Granulicella sp. | reverse complement strand
TGCACCTCTCTTTGCCACCTTCCTGCTTGGCATGTTCTGGAAGAAGACCACCGGCCACGGTGCTTTCGTCGGCCTGCTCTCCGGCACGGCTGGTGCCCTGATCCACCACGGCTTGACACTGCCTGCGGACGCCACTCCCGGCATCCACGGAGCATGGCTCACCCTCGTCCATACCTACCCCAGCGATATGGCGCAGAACTTCTGGACCGCCATCTTTGCCTTCTCCATCAACATGATCGTCACCGTCGCCATCTCGCTCGTCACCACCCCCCGCCCGGAGACCGAGCTGGTAGGCCTGGTCTACTCCCTCACCCCCAAGCCCGTCGAGACCCACCTGGAGTGGTATCAGAAACCTTCCACCCTCGCCATCGCCGTCCTTGCCATGCTGGTTGTGCTCAATCTGGTCTTTGCCTAGCAGGGTGGGGGCTCCGGTCCCTACCCATCCGTTCGCTATCTCTAACACTTTAGGGGACTAAGGAAGTCTCTCCAACATCGTTATCCTGTCGATGGAGAGACTCCTCATGCCTTTTAGCCACCCCGTCGCCGCCCGCATCTCTTTCGTCAGGGCCGTGCGAACCCGCATTCTCCACCTCGTTCGTGCAATCGACGCCCAGTCCGCGGTCGAGTTCGCCGTCTGCCTGCCAGTTTTGCTGCTCGTCGTGACCGGCATTACCACCTTCGGCATCGCAATGAATAACTTCCTCATGCTGACCAACGCCACCGACATCGGTGCACGCCAACTCGCCATCAGTCGCGGTCAGACCACAGACCCCTGCCTTACTACCTCCTCCGCGGTATCTTCCGGCTCTCCTCTGCTTAAATCCGCGAACCTGACCTACGCCTACGTCCTTAACGGCACCGCCTACTCCGGAACCACTTGTAGCAGCTCTAGTACCACCACCGGAGCAGCCGGCAACCTCCTCCAGGGGACAACAGCCAAAGTCACCGTCACCTACCCCTGCAGCTTGAAGGTCTATGGCGTGAACCTCGTCCCGAACTGTGTACTCACAGCCCAATCCGCGGAACTCGTTCAATGATCCTGACTCTACGCACTCATGTCCTTCGCTTCTATCGCGATCAGAGCGGTCAGGCCCTCCCCATCATCGGCTTCATGCTCATCATCCTGATGGGCATGACCGGTCTCGTCCTGGATATCGGTCGCCTTTACTACAGCTACAACGAGCTCCAGTCCTCCACCAACGCCGCCGCCCTCGCCGGGGCAGGAACCCTCCCCCAGACAGCAGCCACCAGCGCGGCCACTACCTACAGCGGCGTCACCGGCAATCTCAACGCCCGGAACAACCTCCCCAACGTAACCATGGTCTCCGGCTACCCCAAGGCCGTCTGTCTCACCACCCTCAAAAATCAGGGCATGGCCTGCTCCTCCCCGGCCAACGCCAACGCCATCCAGGTCAAGCAGCAGGTCACCGTTCCCATGTACTTCATGGCGCTGCTCGGCAAACCCTCTCTCACCATCGGGGCCGCCTCTACCGCATCCATGCGTGGTGCCTCCCGCAGTCCCTACAATGTAGTCATCATCGTCGACACGACAGCCTCGATGGGAAGCTACGACTCGGACAGTAATTGTGCGAGCTCCCGCTTGTCCTGCGCCCTTCAAGGCGTTCAGGTACTCCTTCAGAACCTCTCCCCTTGCGGTTCGTCGCTTGCCACCTGCGGTACGGTGAGCAACAGCAACGTCACCAACCCCGTCGATAAGGTCAGCGTCTTCGCCTTCCCCGGACTGACCGCCGCTACCCTGGCCAACGACTACAACTGCAGCGGAGGCGCAGTCCAGGCCACCGCCTACACCTACCCCACCCTCCCCAACTACCAGATTGTCCCCTTCTCCAGCGACTATCGAGCCTCCACCACCTCCACCACCCTCACATCCACCTCGAACCTCGTCCACGCCGCCGGAGGTAAATCCGGCTGTTCTGGTCTCCAGAATCCGGGCGGCGCCGGAACGTATTACGCTGGCATCATCTACGCCGCTCAGGCCGCTCTAGTCTCCGCCCATGTGTCCGGAACCCAGGACGTCATGATCCTACTCTCGGACGGTGACGCCTCCTCCAGCAACATGACCAGCACCAATACAAACGGCACCTACCCTTCCAGCAAACAGCAGTGCCACCAGGCCGTCACCGCCGCCGCCGCCGCTACCACCGCCGGAACTCGCGTCTACTCCGTAGCGTATGGGGCAGCCTCCTCCGGATGCTCCACAGACAACCCATCCATCACCCCCTGCCAGACCATGCAGCAGATCGCCTCAGCCCCCCAGTACTTCTACTCGGACTACACCGCCTCCGCCAACAACGGGAGCTGCATCTCCGCATCCCAGCCCACCTCCAGCCTCAACCAAATCTTCACTCAAATAGCTGGCGACCTCTCCGTCTCCCGCCTCATCCCCAACAACACAAATTAGCCGCCCCAATCAGCATTTCAACTCCGATCGCTCGATCCGTGTAGACTCCGTAGGACGTGGGTAGCCACACAGGAGCAGTGATTCATGGGTCTCGACATCCGCATCCCCCTCGGCCTCATCTTCCTCATCACCGGGGGAATCATGGCCATTTACGGCTTCATCACCCGCAACGCCGCAGACGTCTATGAGAAGTCCATGGGCATCAACCTCAACCTCACCTGGGGAGCCCTCATGTTCGCCTTCGGTGCCATCATGTACATCGTCGGCCGCCGCCAGAAGTGGCAGGACGACCCCGTCAACCCCCGCCCTTGGGAAGCCGACACCAGCAACCGCCCCCGTCACTAGACCAGTACTCACATTGCAAGCCAAACCGCTGCCCCAAATCTCTGCGACCAGCCGCGCGTTCTCCGCAAACCAACCCTCACGGTCTAAACTCCATACGCCCATGAACCTCCGTCTCCTTGCGACACCCTTGCTGGTGCTTCTTTCAGTCTTACCCGCCGCTGCGCAGGATTGGAAGCCCTACTCCCGTAGCAACACCTTCTCCTTCTTCACCGAGTACTCCAACACCTCCAGCCACATCATCCTCGGCGTCTCCCAGAACCGCCGTCTCGCAGGATTTGGCCTTACCTACACCCGCCGCGTCCTCCACCTGACCTATGCCGACCTCAACTACGCTGTCGAGCTCCACCCCGTCACGCTCTTCCAGCAGCCCTACGCGACCGACACCCTCATCCGCTTCGGGACCACCCCGGTCGTCGGTGTCGGCTCGTCCAGCGGCTCAACCATCAGCCCTTGCCGCGCCGGAACCATCTTCGACCCCGGCTTCCCGCCGCCCGGCATAACCTATAACCGCACCTGCGAGACTCGCTGGTCCTATACCGGAGGCCTCAGCCCCCTCGGCGTACGCATCAACATTGCTCCCCGTCAACGCCTCCAGCCCTTCGTCGTCGGCAACGCCGGCTTCCTCGTCTCCACCCACGACATCCCCTACGACAACTCCGCTCGCTTCAACTTCACCTTTGAGTTCGGTGCCGGCCTCGAGCTCTTCCACGACCACAGCCGTTCCATCGCCGCCGAGTACCACATCCACCACCTCTCAAACGCCTACCGCGCCTTCAACAACCCCGGTATCGATAATCAGATACTCAAACTCACCTACTCCTTCGGTCGCTAGTCACAGCAACCAGCGCAGCCGTATTCGCGCAGCTCCCTAGGAAGGGCAGCATAGGAAAAATCTATACCGCCATACCCGCCCAGACACGCTACCCTTAACCCATGGGCCACACCGCGACAATCCCCGCATCATCATCAGCTAAGCCACAATCCAACACCCTCCTCCGCGTCCTTGCCGCAGCCAGTTTCTGCCATCTGCTCAACGACATGGTGCAGTCCTTGCTGCCCTCCATCTACCCCATTCTCAAGAGCTCCTTCCACCTGAACTTTACCCAGATCGGCTACCTCACCCTCACGTACCAGATCGTAGCCTCGCTGCTGCAGCCCTTCATCGGCCACTTTACCGATCGCACCCCCCGCACCTATGCGCTGCCCACCGGCATGACTTTCACCCTCGCCGGACTCCTGCTCCTCGCCGTCGCCCCCACGTTTTCGTGGCTGCTCGTCGGAGCTCTGCTCATCGGCATCGGCTCCGCCATCTTCCACCCGGAGTCCTCCCGCATCGCCCGCATGGCCTCCGGTGGACGCCACGGCTTCGCCCAGTCTTTCTTCCAGGTCGGAGGCAACGCCGGCTCCGCTATCGGCCCCTTACTTGCTGCTTTTATCGTCCTACCTCGCGGACAGATCGGCATGGCCTGGTTCGCTCTCCCCGCCATCCTCGCCATCTTCATCCTCATCTGGATCAGCCGCTGGTACCGGACTACCCGAGCTCAGAATGCCGCCAACCCCCGCCCCGAAGTCCACATCCACGCCCACCTCTCGCGCAATAAAGTCATCGGCGCCATCGCGATCCTCATCGCGCTCATCTTTTCGAAGTACGTCTACCTCGCCAGCCTCACCAGTTACTACACCTTCTACCTGATCACTCGTTTTCAAGTCTCCGTGCGTAGCTCGCAGGAGCTGCTCTTCCTCTTCCTCGCCGCCGTCGCAGCCGGAACCCTGGTAGGCGG
>JANYER010000185.1 GCA_025359825.1 Granulicella sp. | reverse complement strand
GGGCTGAAGCAGGGACGGCGAAGGCGGGGGCAGCGAAGATGGCGAGAAGCAGGAGGCGAGCGAGCATGGATGGAGGATAGCTGGTTCGGCGGGGAGTGCTGCACCGGTTGCAGGGCAGACGGAATCAAGCTTGGTACATTTTGCTTTAAGGGTCTGCGGAATGGTTGGGCTTCCCCAACCATCGCCCGGTCAGGCGGGCACAGGATGGGGCACCCGGAGGTAAGTGGGTTGCAGGATCAGACTTTGAGAAAGATCTTCTTGCGCCACAGGCACCAGATAGGCAGGAAGCAAAGCAATGTAAAGGCGACTGCGAATCCGTGGGAGGTCCAGGCGGTTGAGCCGTGCGCGGCGAAGATATTGCGGTAGATCCAGCCCAACAGGGTGAGAGGGCGGCCAGTGGCGGTGGTGCCTACATGGATGTTGATCATTGCCTTGATGAAGATGACCGAGATGGCATAGGCGGCGATGGCGTTCGAGCCGAAGACCCGGAAGGGCCAGATGAGAGCGGCTACGAGTTTGGACTTAAGATGGGCTTGCTTGACGTCGAGCAGCCAGTAGACCGCAGCGAGGCCAAGAAGGGCCCAGCCCGCGGCGACCAGGACGTAGGAGCTGGTCCACAGCTTTTTGTTGACCGGAAGCCAGATGGCCCAGAGGTATCCGAGGGCCAGAAGCAGCGCACCGCCGGCGAAGAGGCCTTTGCATTTTGCGATGGCGGACTGGGTCGTTCGTCGTAAGGAGAGGCCGGTGAGAATACCGAGGATAGTAGTGGCGATTGCCGGAAGCGTGCTCAAGAGGCCTTCGGGGTCGCGGACCTTCTCGTAGAGGCGTCCGGTATGCAGGTAGTGTTGGGTGAAGTCGACGACATGGCGGTCGAGCCAGGCAACCAAGTTCTGGTCGTGGTCGAGGAGCGGGACCTCGTGGGTGGGGATTCCGATGTCGGGGATGGGGACGAAGCGGATAAGAACCCAGTACCCGACCAGCAGCAGTCCGGTGATGATGGCGAGGGTGCGGGGGCGCTGGACGCGGATGAAGAGAAGTCCGGCGGCGAGGTAGCAGAGGCCGATGCGGGCGAGTACACCGTAGTAGCGCAGGGTGGTGAGGTGGAAGAACGGCGCCAGCGTCAGCACCCAGCCGATGAGGATGATGAGTGCGCTGCGGCGGACGACGTGGAGGGCGAGTGTGGTGCGGTTGGCTCCGCGAACGAGCCGGCCGGCCATGGAGAAGACGATGGAGCAGCCGACTAGAAAGAGGAAGGTCGGAAAGACGAGGTCGGTGGGGGTGTAGCCGTTCCAGTCGGCGTGCTCGAGCGGCCACCAGTAGCGTGTGCCGTCGCCGGCGTCGTTGACGACGATCATCAGGGCGATGGTGAGACCGCGAAGGACGTCGATGGAGAGGAGGCGTTGCGAGGGTGCTTCGTCAGTGGCGGCGGCGATGGTGGCGGCGGGCATGGTCTCCATCATCGCTCAGGTTGGGGTGATTGGGCTACGACTGATTGCGGGAGTGTAGTGGGAACCTTTGCGGGGCGTGGGTGTCTAAGGTAGTACGGACGCATTCCTCGCAGATGCGCACCTGATTCGGATACCGGAGAGGTGCACTATGTTTGAGCGAAGTCTTTTAATCTCCCAGCAAACTCATGCTTCAGCGGGGCAGCGTTGGACGGCTGCCGTATCCATTACCCTGCAGGTCAGCCTCGCGGCAATTTTGGTTGTTTTGCCGATGACGCATCCTGAGACCTTATCGTTCCACAGCGATGCCCCGAAGGTGCTACTGCCCAGGTTCAAAATGCCTGAGGTGAGGCCTGTCGTTGTGGAGCATAGTGCGACGATGGCAGCGGTGAATACGTTTGTGCCGTTGATCGGCGCGACGTTGCGACCGCCGTTTGGAATTCCGAAGGGAATACCGGACGACGGGCCTCCAGAGCAGGCGTTCACCGGGCTTGGACAGCTAGCCGGGATGCCTGATTTTCTTGCTAATGCAGGCCATGTCTTTGCGCGTGCGGTCACCGTCATGACGACAAAGGCTATTGATAAACCAATGCGGGTATCCGGTGGCGTATCGGCTGGAATG
>JANYER010000172.1 GCA_025359825.1 Granulicella sp. | reverse complement strand
AACTCCGCTCCCTCGTTGCCATCGTGCGACATCGTTACCTGATGGCCATCCCCGATCAGGGCGCGCTCCACAAGGCCAGCAATCCTTTTGTCGTCTTCAATCACCAGCACGTTCATAGGAATCACCTTTGACGTTAGCCGCTTTCTTGAACACCAAATATTAAGATCGCGTTACAGATGCCCCCTTTAGGCCATGTTCCCAGCCTCTGGAGCTGCGTATACCATAGAAACGAGGTTCCGTTATGAGTGCTCGCGTCAAAGTCACAGTCGGAGTCTGCGGTGGCATCGCCGCCTACAAAGCCGTCGATCTCGTCCGCCTCCTGCAGGACGCTGGCCTCGACCCGCACGTCGTCATGACCGCCTCGGCCCAGCGCTTCGTCACCCCTCTCACCTTTAACGCCATCTCCGGCCACCCCGTCATCACCAGCCTCTGGTCCGACTCCGCCGGTGCCGCCTCGCCCGACCAGCCCATCGAGCACATCGCCGAGGCCCAGACCACCAACGCCCTCATCGTCGCGCCAGCCACCGCCAACACCATCGCCCGCTTCGCCCACGGTCTCGCCGATGACTTCCTCGCCACCCTGTACCTCGCCACCAAGGCGCCCGTCATCCTCGCCCCCGCCATGAACGTCAACATGTGGGAGCACCCCGCCACCCAGGCCAACCTCACCATCCTCCGCCAACGCGGCGTCCATATCGTCGAGCCCGGCACCGGCTACCTCGCCTGCGGCATGACCGGCAGCGGTCGCCTCGCCGACATCCCCACCATCGTCGCCACCACCCTCCAAGTTCTTGGCTCCAAAGAATCAGCAAGCGCAGACCTCGCCGGCCAGACCGTACTCATCACCGCAGGAGGCACCCGCGAAGCCATCGACCCCGTCCGCTTCATCGGCAACAACTCCTCCGGCCGCATGGGCTACGCGCTCGCCACCGCCGCCCTCCAGCGCGGAGCCCGCGTCATCCTCATCTCCGCACCCACCGCGCTTGAAGCCCCCGCCGGATGCGAGCTGGTACCCGCCACCTCCGCCGCCCAGATGCGCACCGCCGTCCTCGCTCACCTGCCCGAAGCCACTATCCTCGTCATGGCCGCCGCTGTCAGCGACTTCACCCCACGCCACCCCGAAGCCGGCAAGATCAAGCGCACCGGGCCCCTACTCCTCGAGCTCGATCCGACGCAGGACATCCTCCAGGAAGCCATTGCCCAGCGCCAAGCCGGCACCACCATCATTGGCTTCGCCGCCGAGACCGACTCCGCCGCCCTGCTCAAGAACGCCCGCGCCAAGCTCGAACGAAAAGGTGCCGACGCCATCGTAGCCAACGACGTCTCCACCCCCGGTCTCGGCTTCGACTCCGAAAACAACTCCGGCATCTTCCTCACCCGCGACGCCCAGATCGACATCCCCGCCACCACCAAGGCAGCCATGGCCCACCGCATCCTCGACGAGACCCTCGCCCTCAAAACAATGCAACCTGCACTCACCACCCGCTAACTCCTTCAGCACTCTCCAGCCTTCAACCACTGAAGTCTCACGTCCGAGGATTAGACTCAATCTGCTAAACGAAACACCCAAATCAAGCGGGCGATTCGCAGAACCTGCGCCCAAAGATAGAGAACTGAAATAGAGAAGCCAGACAGAGAAGGTAGACAAGCCTCCATGAAGCATTCGCACTCCATCGCTCTATCCCTCGCGCTACTTACCGCAAGCTTCTCCTCAGCTCAAACACAGGCTCACGAGCCGCGAGTCGCCCAGCAAGATTCCCTCCTCCGCTCCTTCCAGACCCCACCCAGTTCCGCCAAACTCCGCTGTTACTGGTGGTGGCTCAACGGCCACACCACCAAGGCCACCATCACCCGCGACCTCACCGAGATGCAGCACAAAGGCTACGGCGGAGTCCTCCTCGTCGACGCCAACGGCGCCAACCAGACCGGCAATCGCGACGTCCCCGCCGGCCCGCTCTTCGCCTCGCCCGCATGGACCGAGCTCTACCTCCACGCCCTCAAGACCGCCGACCAGCTTGGCCTCGAGATCACCCTCAACATCACCAGCGGCTGGAATCTCGGCGCGCCCTGGGTCAAACCCGAGAACGCCTCCAAGCTGCTCACCTTCTCCCGCACAACTGTCGCAGCGAACACTCCAGCCAACACCAAGCTCCCCATGCCCCCACTAAGGGCGACTTCTACCGCCAGATCGCTGTCCTCGCCTACCCGCTCCATCAAGGTGCCGAGCTCCCCAGCAAAGACGCCACCCGCAAGCCCCTCTCCCAGCTAGGCCTCAAGTCCGCGTCTGCCGAAGGCAGCTTCTCCATGCCCGACCTCTCCCACATGCTCACCGACACCACCCCCGGTCCTCCCGATCCCGACGCCGACCTCAACGAGATCATCGACATCTCCTCCCAGGTCGATCCCGACGGCACTCTCCACTGGACTCCTCCCGCCACATCCAAAGAATCCTGGGAGGTCCTCCGCGTCGGCTACACCGCCTCCGGAGCCAAAGTCTCCACCTCCTCCGGCGAATGGCAGGGCCTCGCCATCGACTACCTCGACCCCACCGCCCTCGATCTCTACTGGAACACCAGCGTCCTCCCACTCATCCAGGCCGCCAAGCCCTACCACTCCCTCAAGTACATCGCCTCCGACTCCTGGGAACTCGGTGGCACCAACTGGACCACCGCCTTTCGCGAAGAGTTTCGCAAGCGTCGCGGCTACGATCCCGTCCCCTATCTGCCTATCGTCGCCGGTCGCATTCTGGGCAGCCGTGACCTCAGCACCCGCTTCCTCGCCGACCTCCGTCGCACCGTCGCCGACCTCGTCAACGACCACTACGACCACCTCGCCGCACTCGGCAAACCCTTCGGCCTCGGCATCGAGTGTGAGTCCGGCGGTCCCCACTCCGCCCCGCTCGACGCCATTGAGACCTTCCGCTCCGCAGCCGTCGTCCAGACCGAGTATTGGGCCTACTCCGCCGAGCATCGCAGCACCGACGAAGACCGCTTCTTCGTCAAGGAAGCCTCCTCCGCAGCCCACATCTACGGCAAACCCCTGGTCGCCGCCGAAGGCATGACCTCCATCGGCAACCAGTGGAACGAGTCGCTCGGCCTCAACCTCAAACCCTCCTTTGACCGCGCCCTCACCGAAGGCCTCAACCGCCTCGTCTGGCATGAGTTCACCTCCTCGCCATCCGAGCTCGGCCTCCCCGGCCAGGAGTACTTCGCCGGCACCCACCTGAACCCCAACGTCACCTGGTGGCGTCACGCCGCGGCCTTCACCACCTACCTCAACCGCGCGCAGTTCCTCATGCAGCAGGGCCAGCCCGTCTCCGACGTTCTCTACTACTACGGCGACATGGTCCCCAACTTCGCCCGTCTCAAAAAAGACGATCCCGCGCAGGTCCTCTCGGGCTACGACTACGACGTCACCAGCACCGAAGCGCTGCTGCAACGCATGAAGCCCATCGGCACCACCATCCAGACCCCTGAAGGCATCACCTACAAAGTCCTCGCTCTGCCGAAGTACCGCATCCTGCCGCTTGCCGCGCTACAGTTCGCCGAGCAATACATGAAGGGCGGCGGCACCCTCGTCGGCCTCCGCCCCATCCGCCCACAAGGCGTCGTGCCCGACTCCGACATGAAGCTCTTCGCCGCCATCGCCGACCAGTGGACCGCCTGCGAGCAGTCCGCCGATCACCACATCCGCATCGGCCAAGGCCACCTCTTCTGCACCCTCAACAGCCACGAAGCCTTGCAGACAATGCACGCACTCCCCGACATGCAACCAGCCGCCGATGCCACCGCCTCGCTCGACTACATCCACCGCCGCATCCCCGCCTCTGGCGCCCAGGCTGCAACCGAAATCTACTTCCTCCGCAACACGCAACCAAAGCCGTTACAGACCACGGTGACCCTGAATGCAATCGGCCAACCCGAACTCCTCGACGCCGTAACCGGCCAGGTGATCCCCACCCTGCTCTACACAGCCACCGCGGATAATCGCACCTCGCTCCCCATCACCCTCGAGCCCTACGGCTCCATCTTCATCCTCCTCCGCGGCAGCAAAGCAGCCAAAGGTGTCACCCATCTCGCCCTCGATAACCAGACACTCTACGACCCCACCACCAACAAACTTCCGCTCGAACTCGCCGTCACCGCAGCCGGCCTCACCACCCCAACCCCCGGCATCTACGACATCACCTACTCCGACGGTACCGCTAAGCACATCATCATCAAGCCCGCAGCACCTATCACCGTCCCCACCGATTGGACCCTCACCTTCCCATCCAACTGGGGCGCACCACCCTCCGTCCCACTCAACACCCTCGCCTCATGGTCTGAGTCCACCGACCCCGGCGTCCGCTACTTCTCCGGCACCGCCACCTACCGCACCACCCTCAAGCTCACCGCCGCGCAACTCGCATCCGCTACACGTCAGCTTCATCTCTCCCTCGGAGAGATCCACGAAGTAGCCGCCGTCCGCATCAACGGCAAACCGGCCGCGACGCTCTGGAAACAGCCCTGGTCCACCCGCGTCGACACCCTCCTCCACCCCGGCGTCAACACCATTGAAGTGGACGTCACCAACCTCTGGCCCAACCGCCTCATCGGCGACGCGCAGGATCCAACCGCCAGGCACTACACCTGGACCAACATCACCTACTACAAGAAAGACTCCGCCCTGCTGCCCTCCGGCATGCTCGGCCCTGTCACCCTTCAGCCCCTCTACACCACCCCAATCAAGTAAGGTAAAGTCTTCGCATGAGCACCATCCCCAACCTCCGCATCGGCCTCTTTGGCATCGGCCTCGCCGCCTACTGGCCCCAGTTCCCCGGCCTCGAAGCCCGCCTCCAGTCCTACGTCCAGACCGTCGCCGATCGCCTCGCCGCCCCTACCAACACCATCGTCAACTTCGGCCTCGTCGACTCCTCTGAGCGTGCCGTTGAAGTCAGCCATGCCGCACGCCGCGAAGACGTTGACCTGCTCGTCCTCTACGTCACCACCTACGCGCTCTCGTCGACCGTGCTGCCCATCGTCCGCCGCGCCAAAGTCCCCGTGCTGGTCCTCAACCTCCAGCCCACCGCCGCCCTCGACTACGCTGCCTTCAACGCTCTTCCCAATCGCACCGCGATGACAGGAGATTGGCTCGCCTACTGCTCCGCCTGCCCCATGCCCGAGCTGGCCAACGTCTTCCAGCGTTCCGGAATTCCCTTCCACCAGGTCAACGGAATTCTTGGCGACTCCCGCGACGACGACCCCATCTGCTGGCAGGAGATCGATGCCTGGATTGCAGCCGCTCACGTCGCCCACACCCTCTCCCACACCCGCCTCGGCCTCATGGGCCACTACTACTCCGGCATGTTGGATATTGCCACCGACCTCACCACCGTCGCCTCCGTCTTCGGCATCCACATCGAGGCCCTCGAAGTGGACGAGCTCACCGCCCTCCGCCTCGCTGTCCCCGATACCGCCGTCCCCGCCACGCTCGAAGCCTTCGCACAAGCCTTCGACATCCAACCCGACTGCCCTGCCCCCGAGCTCGACATCGCAGCCCGCACCTCCATCGCGCTCGACCAGTTCGTCGAGAAGAATCAACTTGGCGCACTCGCCTACTTCTACAAAGGCACGCCCGGCTCGCCCAATGAAGACACCATCGCCTCCATCATCCTCGGCACCTCCATGCTCACCGCGCGCGGCATCTCCACCGCCGGCGAGTACGAGATCAAGAACGTCCTCGCCATGAAGATCCTCGACACCCTCCGTGCCGGCGGCTCCTTCACCGAGTACTACGCGGTCGACTTTACCGATGACGTCGTCCTGATGGGACACGACGGCCCCGGCCACACCGCCATCGCCGAACGCAAGACAAAGGTCCGCCCCCTCGAAGTCTTTCACGGCAAAGTCGGCCGCGGCCTCTCCGTCGAGATGAGCGTCAAGCAGGGCCCTGTCACCCTGCTCTCCGTCGTCGAGTGCAAGCACAAGGGCTTCAAACTTCTCGTCGCCCAGGGCGAAGTCGAACCCGGCCCCATCCTCCAGATCGGCAACACCAATAGCCGCTTCCGCTTCCCCATCGGCGCCCGCAACTTCCTCACCCAGTGGAACGCGCAGGCCCCCGCCCACCACTGCGCCATCGGCCTGGGCCACCTCGCCCCAACCCTGCAAAAGCTGGCCCACCTGCTCAATATCGACCTCGTACAAATCTGTTAGCACCGCAGGCCCGAAAGCCCGCACCCACCATTCCTATAGCAAGCCATCGCGCAAAAGTGATATAACCAGCGCGTTCCCCGAAGTGCGGTGTGCGTTCAATTGTTCGCAAAGCGCACATCTTAAAGGCGACCCTATGGCTAATATTCAACCCGTTCAAACCACAGATATTGACGCCCTGCTCGACACCGGCCCCTGGGGCACCCTCCAGAAAGCCATCGTCGCTCTCGCCGCACTCGCCATCATCTTCGACGGCATGGACATACAGATGATGGGCTTCGCCATCCCTGCCATCGCCAAGGACTGGGGAGTCGCCCGCGCCGCATTCGCTCACATCCTCGCCCTCGGCCTCATCGGCGTCACTCTTGGCACCGCCTTTGGTGGCTTCCTCGGAGACCGCATCGGCCGCCGCAACGCCCTCATCGTCAACGTCATCCTCTTCGGCGCCGCAACCTTCGCCATCGCCTTCTGCCACTCCCTCACAGCGCTACTCACGCTCCGCATCATCGCGGGCCTCGGTATTGGCGGAGCCCTTCCCAACGCCGCCACGCTCACCGCCGAGTTCACCCCGCGCAAGCAGCGCCCCCTCGCCGTCACTCTCGCCATCGTTTGCATCCCACTGGGCGGATTCCTCGCCGGCCTCATCTCTGCCAACGTCCTCGCCCATGGCAACTGGCGTGCCCTCTTCTGGATCGGTGGCCTCAGCCCCGTCCTCCTCGGCCTGCTCCTGCTCCGCCTCCTGCCCGAATCGCCCCGCTACCTCGCCCGCCATCCCGAACGCGCCAACGAGCTCAGCACCCTTCTTCGCCGCATGGGTAAGGAAGTCCCCTCCGGCAGTACCGTCATCGAGCGAGCTCATCCCATCGGCTCCAGCTCCGGCCTCGCCGCCGAACTCTTCGGCCCCGGCCAGGTCATCAACACCCTCGCCCTCTGGATCGCCTTCTTCTTCTGTCTCGTCACCGTCTACCTGGTCTTCAACTGGCTCCCCAGTATGCTCAGCGGCCGCGGCCTTAACCTCACCATCGCCAGCCAGGCTCTCGCCGTCTATAACTTCGGCGGCATCTTCGGAGCCATCTTCTTCGCCTGGTGGATCAGCAGACAGGGCTCCCGCATTCCACTCCTCACCGGCGCCGCCGCAGGCCTCGTCTCCGCATTAATCCTCCGTGCACTACCCATCACCCCGGCAGGAAGCCACACCGCACTCCTGGTCGCACTCTGCATCCACGGCCTCTTCGTCAACGCCGTGCAGACCACCATGTACGCCCTCGCCGCTCACGTCTACACCACCCGCGTCCGCGCCACCGGAGTCGCCTCAGCCGTAGCCGTCGGCCGCACTGGAGCCATCCTTAGCGCCTTCATGGGCGCGACCATCCTCTCCCTCGGCACCGCAAACTACTTCCTCCTCCTCGCCATCGGAATGGCCGGAGTCTTCATCGCACTCTTCATCCTCCGCAATCACATCGAAGTAGCAGGCCCCGTTCCTCAACTACAGACCCTCACCGTCAGCGAGTAGCCCCTATGCCCACCACCCTTGAACCCAAGCGCGCCCCCAAACCCGCCCAAACCATAGACCCTTTCTCCGAGATGGAGGGCAATCGCAACTTCGTCATCTCCTTCGCCCGCGGCCTCGAGGTCATCCAGAGCTTCTACAACGAGTCCCAGGGCATCACCGCCGCGCGTGTCGCCAAAAAGACCAACCTCTCCCGTGCCGCTGTCCGCCGCTTCCTCATCACCCTGGAGATGCTCGGCTACGCCGAAAACAACGCCGGCGTGTACCACCTCCGCCCCTCGGTCCTGCGCATCGGCTGCTCGTATCTCACGTCTACGACGCTGCCCTCGCTGGCCCAGCCCATCCTCGAACAGGTCTCCGGCCTCATCCGCGAGTCCACCTCTCTCAGCGCCCTCGACGAAGACAACATCATCTACCTCGCCCGCCACACCAGCTCTCGCGTCCTATCCGTCGGTCTGTCCGTTGGCAGCCGCCTGCCCGCCTACTGCACCTCCATGGGCCGCGTCCTGCTCGCCGATCTGCCACCCAAGCAACTCACCCAGTACCTCAACCGCGTCAAGATGAAGAAGTGGACCAGTAAGACCGTCACCACCAAGACCGGCCTCATCCACATCCTCAACCAGGTCGCCACCGACCGCTACGCCATCGTCGACGGCGAGCTCGAACCCGGCCTCCGCTCCATCGCCGTCCCCATCCGCACCCCGCAGGGTCGCACCGTAGCCGCCATGAACGCCGGAGCCCACGTCTCCAGCGTCACCGTAGAAGACATGACCACCCGCATCCTCCCCGTCCTCCGCCAACACGCCGAAATCCTCTCACGCCTCCTTTAACTCTTGGAACCCATCGCTGGATTGGTGACGCCAACACAGCGGACAGATACAGTGTTCCCATGCGAAAGACCTTCCTGGCAGCCGTCTTCCTCTCCCTCACGCTCAGCCTCTCCGCGCAGCAGCCGCCCTCTTCCAGCGTCACGACGCAGCGAGAGGCGATGAAGAAGCTGGCGTTTCTTGCCGGCCACTGGTCCGGCCCCGCAACCATCTCCCGCGGACCCGGCGAACCACTTCACCTGGTACAGACCGAGGAGGTCCAGTACAAGCTCGATGGACTCGTGATGCTCATCGAAGGCACCAGCCGCAATGCCGAAGGCAAAGTCGTCTTCACAGCACTCGCCACCATCTCCTTCCATGACGCCTCGGGTAAATATCGTTTCCGGGCCTTCAACGATGGACACTACCTCGACACAGAGCTGACCGTGCCCACCAACGGATTTTCCTGGGGCTTCACCTCCGGCCCAGCCGTAATTGCAAACACCATGCACCGTACCGACAAGGGCGAGTGGGCCGAGACCACCGAAGCCACAATAGGAAACAACCCACCTCGCCCCAGTGTCACCATGCTCCTGAAGCATCAGCCCTAACCTAGTACCTAATACCTCGCCTCACTTCCCGATACAAAACCGGCTGAAGATCAATGCCAGCACATCGTCACTCGTAGTCACGCCCGTCAACGAGTCCAGCTCCCCCAGCCCCTCGTACAAATCCAGCAGCACCATCTCGTGCGGAACCCCACTCCCCGCCGCTAACCCCGCCCGCTCCAGCGCCGTAATCGTCCCCAACACCGCCTGCTGCTGACGAACATTCGTCACCATCGCCTCACTCGAAGCCCCGCCCCCCGCCGTCACCATCGATACCACCACCTTGCGCAGCGTCTCGATCCCATCCCCCGTCAACGCCGAAACCCGCAGCCCCGCAAACGCATCGTCCGTCGGCAGCCCCATCAAATCCCATTTGTTCCAGACCACCACATGTGGCCGCCCGGCCAACCCAGCAATCACCGATTCATCCTCAACGGTCATGCCAGCCGCCGAGTCCACCACCACCAGCACAATATCCGCCTCCGCCATCGCCTCGCGCGACTTCACCATTCCCATCTGCTCCGCTTCATCCAGCGGTAGAGCCGTATCGCGCAGCCCCGCCGTATCCATCAGTGCAACCGGAATTCCTTCCATCGACACCGTCTCCGTCACCAGGTCCCGCGTCGTCCCCGGCATCGCCGTCACAATCGCCCGCTCCCGCTCCACCAGCCGGTTGAAGAGCGAACTCTTGCCCGCATTCGGCTTCCCCACAATCGCCAGCGAGAACCCCTCGCGCACTACCCGTCCATACGCAAAGCTCCGCAGCAACGCCTCCAGCGGCACCACAATCTCCGCTATAGCCGCGCGAATTGCACCCACACCCATTACATCAATATCGTCCTCAGCAAAGTCGATCCCGGCTTCCATGCCTGCGATCAACTCCACCAGCAGCGCCTTCACCGGAGCTACCACGCGCGCCAGCCCACCCCCCAACTGCCGCGCCGCCACGCGCGCCTGCTCCAGCGTCACGGATTGAATCAGGTCGTCCACTGCCTCTGCCTGCGTCAGATCGATCCGCCCCCGCTGAAACGCCCGCTCTGTAAACTCACCCGCCCGCGCCAGCCGCGCACCCCGCGCACAACACCCCCGCACCACATACTCCAGCAGCGCCGGAGACCCATGCAGCGAAACCTCCACCACATCCTCACCCGTATACGAGTGCGGCGCCGCAAAGTACGTCACGACCGCCTCATCCAAAACTTCATCTGTAACCGAATCAATCACAAACCCAAACCGCGCCCGCCCCGCAGCCATCGGTCGGCGCAGCCGCACTAATCCCTCCACCACCTCCCGCGCCCCCGCGCCTGACACCCGCACCACCCCGATCCCACCCCGCCCCGGCGGAGTAGAAACCGCAACAATCACATCCTCATCCAACACCGCGTCCGTCATCCCACCAGCCTAACCCACCCTCAACCAGAGGAAGTTCCGGGTGACCCATTCACGCAGCACCATCGCGTGGGTGGGGTTTCAGGTGCATCCCTAACCCTTGAACACCGGAGGGGGATACCCCGCCCGCAGCCCCGCCAAAATCTGCGCCTGGAAATCATTCGCCGCACCCGGATTATTCGGCAGAAACAAAGTGCTCGATCCACCCCTCGTCCCAATGTCCCGCAGCGTGTCAAAGTACTGCGTCAGCAGCACCAGCGCCATCACCTCTTCACTCGTGCTCCCCGGTACCGCCCCCTGGAAGTGCTCAATCGAAGCACTCAGCCCATCAATAATCGCCTGCCGCTCCGCAGCAATACCCTTGCCTTGTAGCGCCTTCGATTCAGCCTCCGCCTCGGCCTGCTTCACCTTCAGAATCTTGTCCGCCTCGCCCCGCGCCTGCGCTGCAACCTGCGCCCGCTGCGCCGCATTAATGTCGTTCATCGCGGCCTTCACCTTGATGTCCGGAATAATGTCCGTCACCAGCGCCGTCAGAATGTTGAACCCGAACCCACTCATGATCGAGTCCAGTTCCACCTTCACCGCCACCGAAATCCCCGACTGCTGCTCAAACGTCTCATCCAAAGTCAGCTTCGGCACATGCCCCAGGATCGAATTGAACACGAAGCTCTCGATCTGCTTCTGCGGGCTCGACAGCTTATAGAACGCGTCGTAGATCTTCTCGTCCAGCACCTGGAACTGCACGCTCACCGGAATTTGCACAAACACGTTGTCCCGCGTCTTCGTCTCGACACTGAACTGCACCTGCTTTACCTGCAGGTCGACGATAAACACCCGCTCCGCAAACGGAATCAGCACATGCAGCCCCGGCCGCACGATCCGGTTGAACTTGCCAAACCGTTCCACCAAACCGGCACTCGCCGTCCGCACCGTAAACAGGGTCTTCAACACCGTCACCAACAGCACAATCCCAAACACCACCGCCACAACCACCAGCAACGTACTGATCGGATCCATCAAAACACCTCGCTGCGAGAATACATCACCCCGCCCGATCTCAAACCATTCCAATGGGTTCACGCTACGGAAGGGCACGCCTTCAGGCGTGCCAAAGAATTGCCTCGCCGCAGGCGAAACCGCTCTGCCGAAGGCTCGCTTTTTCTCTATGGAATACCCCTGCCACCTCACGACTGAAAAATAAATCCTCAACGTACGAGAATAATCGTTGACATACGATATCCGTCGTACTATGGTCTTTCTCATGACTCGCAAGCCACCCCCAACGCCCCCCGCTCCACTCCCCACCGAGGCCGAGCTCGCCATCCTCAACATCCTCTGGACCACCGGGCCCGCCACCGTCCGCGAGGTCCACGACGCGCTCAGCGCCAAGCAGACCGGCTACACCACCGTCCTTAAGCAGATGCAGGTCATGTCGGAAAAAGGCCTGCTCCAACGCAGCGAACGCTTCCGCTCCCACGTCTACGCGGCCGCGCTGCCCAAGGAATACACCCAGCAGCAGCTCACCCACAACCTCCTCCATCGCGCCTTCGACGGCTCCGCCAGCAACCTTGTCCTCGGCGCTCTCTCCTCCAAGAAAATTACTGCGGCAGAGCTCGCCGAAATCCGCCAGATCCTGGCCACATTCGAAGACACCTTCGAGAAAGGCTCCCGATGAATCCCCTCACCCTCCCGCAAACAGTCGCCCACGCCATTGGCTGGACGCTCCTTCACTTCCTCTGGCAGGGAGCGCTCATCGCCCTGGTCCTCGCCTGTGTGCTCGCGCTTCTCCGCGGACGCTCCCCACAACCCCGCTACCTCGCCGCCTGCACCGCTCTCCTCTTGATGGTGATGCTCCCCATCGTCACCTTCGTGCGCATCGTCACCGCACCCCGCGTCGCCGTACCCGGCACCACCATCTCCCTCAACGCCTTCCCCAGCAACAATGGCTACGGTGCAGACGCTTTTCACCAGCCTCTCCTCCAGCGCATCGCAGAATCCATAAAACTGGTAGACCGCGCCAACCCCATCATCCTCGCCCTCTGGTTCGCCGGAGCGCTCGTCCTCCTTACCCGCCTCACCCTCGGCCTCATCCTTGCGCGTCGCATGAAGTCCACCGCCACCCAACCACCGCCGCCCGAGCTCCTCATCACCTTCCAGCGCATCGCACAACGCATCGGACTCTCCCGCCCCGTCCGCCTGCTCCACTCCGCCGTCGTCCAGGTCCCTACCGTCATTGGCTGGCTGCGCCCCGTCGTGCTCATCCCCATCGGCTGCCTCAGCGGTCTCTCCCCGCTCCAGCTTGAAGCCGTCTTCGCACATGAGCTCGCCCACATCCGCCGCCACGACTACCTCATCAGCGTCATCCAGTCCGTCGCCGAAGCCCTCCTCTTCTACCACCCCGCCATCTGGTGGGTCTCAAAAACCATCCGCGCTGAACGCGAACATTGCTGTGACGACCTCGCCGTCCGCATCGGTGGTGACGCCCTCACCTACGCCCGAGCCCTCTCGCACCTCGCCGAGCGGTCACTCGCCCAATCACTCGCCCAACCCAACATCGCTCTCGCCGCCACCGGAGGAAACCTCACCATGCGCATCAGACGTCTTCTCGGCTCCAATCAAAATCAAACTCCTGCACCCTTCGCCGCCCTCACCCTCACTGCCGTCGTACTTGCCACGGCAGCGCTCGGCATCAGCTCTGCCGCCCGCGCCCAATCCGGGCAAGCCCGGCCAACCGTCGCCGAAATCCGCATCCCCGCAGCAACTGCGCAGCAGCCCACTGCCAATCGCACCCTCTCCATCGAGTATCAGAACTGGATCGATCAGGACGTCCACTGGGACATCACCCCACCCGAGCGCGCCGCCTTCCTCCAGCTCACCACCGACGAAGAGCGTGACCACTTCATCGAGCAGTTTTGGCTACGCCACGATCCCGCCGGAACCCCTCGCTTCACCTTCCGTACCGAGCACTATCGTCGCATCGCCTACGCCAACCAGCACTTCGCCGCCGGAACCCCCGGCTGGCTTACCGACCGCGGCCACATCTACATCATCTACGGCCAGCCCAGCACCATCGACTCCCACCCCATCGCATCCGGCGAATCGCGTCCCTACGAAACCTGGCGCTACGCCGCGCTTCCGGGCCTCGGCAGCAACATCGACCTCAAGTTCGTCGACATCTGCGACTGCGGCAACTATCACCTCCAGTCACCCCTTATCGCCCCCCACTCCTCCGCCGCACCTACGTCATCTCTTACAACTTCAACGCCCACCATAGCGCCACTCATCAAGCCAGCCGCAAGCGCGAAACCACGACTCCACCCGGCCAGCTACATCGCAGTGACCGCTCCATCACAGCCCGAACCAGTCCAGCAACAGCCTGTCCAGCCGCAGCAGCCGGAACAACCAGCCGCCCCCAAGCCCATCCGCGTCTCCGCAGGAGTCGTCGCCGGACAAATCATCACCCACATAAATCCCGTATATCCAGAATTCGCCAAGGCCGGCCACATCCAGGGCGCAGTCGTCCTGAAGGCGGTCATCTCCAAAGAGGGCACCGTAGAAAATCTGACCGTCATCAGCGGTCCCCTCGAACTGCGCTCCAGCTCCCTCGAAGCCGTCCGCCAGTGGATCTATAAGCCCTACCTGCTCAATGGCCAACCCACAGAGGTCGAGACCACCATCACCGTCAACTACAACCTGGCCCCGCCCGCCCCTAGCGCCAATGAGAACTCGAACGAAGACCAACCCCTCAGCGGTGCCGCACCGGAGAAGCTCGGCCCCGGCATTACGCCACCCGCCGTCGTCACCACGGTCCCTCCCCAGTACACCCCGCAAGGCCGCCAGGATAAAATCTCCGGCAACGTCCTGCTCAAACTAGTAGTCGATACCAACGGCAACCCCACCAACGTCCGCGTCGTTCGAAGCCTCGATCCCGGCCTGGACCAGGAGGCCCTCAAGGCAGTCAAGCAGTACAAGTTCAAACCCGCCATCCGTCACGGCAAACCCGTGGCTACCGAAGTCTCCATCGAAGTAAACTTCCGCATCTTCTAATTCACAAAACTACAGCCCACCCAGCCGCACACAACCACGCCCATCCAAACTCCTGCGAGAAGGATGGGCGTTTTAGCGCTTAATAGAACAGACAAGCCCCCACTGCTCCATTAACAGCCCTCACTCCTGCTACCATCGACCCGAATGTTGTCCAACCAACATACCGGCCCAGATCGTCGCGCCCCCAACCGCACCTCCCCCGCATAAGGCAGCGCCATGCCCCTCCATCGAGACTTTCCCGGAGACCACAATCGGCGCGTCAAGTCGATTCAGATCGGCGCCTACGGAAAGTGCCTCCACTCCATAGTCATTGCCGGATTTGAGCGCGGCCTCTACGCTGAAGCCGTTCTCGGCCTCACCCGCTCCGAGGTCGGCGACTTCTGCCGCAACTCCCAGCAGTACGACCATCGTGTTCTCGAAGACATGCACGCTGAGATCGCCACCGAGTTTCGTTTCCAGCGCCACCGCTGGCCGCTCCTCGCCGACGAACGCGAAGAGTGGGAGATCGAAGAAGAGTGGCTCGACTACGCCCTCCGCGAGTTCCAGTCCCTCATGCTCCACCAGGACTTCGCCTCAGGATTCTTCGACGCCCTCCGCTTCCAGAACGCAGAACGAGGCATGGCCGGAGAAGAAAGAATGCGCGCCGCGCAACACCGCCGCTACCTGCAGCGAGAGCAATACCAACTCCCCCAATCCACCGACGAAGAAGACCCAGAATGACGCCTTAGCCTAAGGTGCTTCACCCCACTAGCTATCTTTCCGGTACAACAAATTCTTCATCGCCGCTCGCCGAGCCTCATTCGCCTCAGACATCGACTTCCGCTCCTCCGCGGACATCTTCTCTTTGCCCCCACCCGAACCAGCCGCCGCTTCCGCCTCAGCCTCCGTGCACTCCAGACACTTGTTCGCAAACCCCGGCTTGTCCGGCCTCAGCTCAAACTCCTCGTGGCACACCACACATACTTTGATAGGAAAACCCATGCCCTCCATGATACGACCCACGCACAATCTCTTCCACCTTGTCCCAGCCACAGGATCATCGATCAAAGCGTATCGGCCCATCTGCATGGACTCCCTGTCCGCAGCATGTCCGGTGAGAACATGCTCAAGCAAAAAGACGAATCTCAGGAAAACCGAAGTCGTCCACCCGCCTTCACTTCGTCATGCTGAATCATCTCGCCAGACAAAGCTTTGCCATTCATCGAAGTCCGCACCGTACTCCCGCCCTTGTAAGCATTTTCGACAACCAGCGTCTTGCCATCCGGAAGATGCACCGTAGCTCGCGGAAAGAGCGGCGCACCCAAAACATACTCCGCCTTACCCGGACACATCGGATAGAACCCCAGCGCGCTCAGGATGTACCAGGCTGCCATCGAACCCGTGTCCTCATCGCCCGCAAAAAGGTCCGGCGTATACAGTTCGTCCATCACCCGCTTCGTCCAGTAGGCCGTTCGGTCCTGCCGCCCAGCTACGGTGAAGATATACAGGATGTGGTGTACCGGCTGGTTGCTATGCGCATACTGCCCAAAGTTAATCGCGGCCATCTCGGACATCTCGTGAATCTCGCTGCCATACACGCCCACCTCAAAGTCCGGTGCCATGGTCAAAAACTGTTCCAACTCCGCAACCACCTTCTCCTTGCCGCCCATCGCCGCGATCAACTCCGGCATCGCATGAGGAGCGTCGTAGCGATGCTGATACGCCGCACCCTCCACATACGGATCGCCCCAGCGAACAGGGCTGAACGGCGCAAGAAAACTTCCATCCGACTTTTTACCTCGGAAGAAACCCGTCTTCGCATCGAAGATGTTCCGCCAATTGTCAGCGCGCTTCATCAACATCGCGTAGTCATCCGTCTTGCCCAGCGCCTTCGCCACCTGCGCAATGCAGAAGTCGCCATACGCCGCATCCACCGTCTCCGCCGCCGACTGCTCCACCTTGTCCGCCGGATCGTAGTTGAACTTCAGATACTCCTCAATACCCCGCCGGCCATAGCCTGCATCCGCATTCCCCACCTGCGTCGCATGTCTCTTCAAACCCTCATACGCCGCTGCCATATCGAACCCTTTGATCCCCTTCGCCGCCGCCTCACCAAAGGTCGAATCAATCAGGCTCCCCGTCATGCACGCACGATACCCCGGACACGGAAACTGCGGCAGCCATCCACCTTCCTTATAAGCATTCACCCAGGCCTGCAGAATCTCTCCCAGCCGCTCAGGAAACAGAATCGTCATCATCGGATACCACGCACGATAGACATCCCAATACCCGTGGTCCGCATACATCACGCCCGGCATCACCGTACCGTTGTAGGCGCTGCGATGCTGCATCGCGCCACTCGCATCCGGCTCATGCCACATCCGTGGAAACAGCAGCGTCCGATACAGGCAGGAGTAGAAGGTCCGCTGCTGCTCATTCGTCGCGCCTTCAATCTCGATGGTCTTCAAATACTTGTTCCACATCTGCTCGCCCTCAACCCGCAGAGCATCATGCGACTTCGCACCCAGCTCAAGCCGCAGATTGCGCTCCGCCTGCTCAAACGAAATAAAGGAAGTAGCAATCCGCACATCCAACGCACGAACGCTCTCCGCAAACTTCAGATGCGTACACCGATGGCTCTTCAAATCTTTGTGCTCGATCGAAATCCACGGCTCAGAGAACTGCAGTACATAGAAGCACGCAAAGTCCTTCGGCACACCGCCAGAGTTCGCCGTAGAGCGGAAGTGAACCATCCGCCGCGCAGCATCCACCTCCGGCATAGGAGGCGTCTCGCCCGGAACATCAAACGCGAAGCCCGGTGTCTCCTGCTTGCTATAGCTCGCATGGATCAGAGCACCACGTTCCGTCGGCACCAGCTCCGCGTCGATGCCATAGCGCAACAGCCGCATCGCCATCCTGTGCGGAGAAAGCACCGAATCCTCCGGCCTGTACGAGCTCGCCCGCGGCCCATAGTCCAGGCTCGGCGCACCGCATACCGGCAGAAACGTCGCATGGCCATAGTCCCCCAGCCACGGACTCAACTGGTGCGTCGACCGAAACCCCTGGATCCGCCGCTGCCCCGGCTGAAACATCCACGGTGTCCCCTGTGTCGTCTGCATCGTCCAGTGCGCCATCCCAAACGGACGCGCTGCAATCGGCAACGTATTCCCGCGCGAAAAAGCAGGCGTCGAATCCGTCCCCTGCAAAAGATTCACCAGCGTCACCGGACTCGCCAGCCGAGCACCTTTGCTCGAGCCATGCTGTGTGACCGTAGGCGCCTGCGCCTCCGCACTCATCCCCGCCGGCGCCATCACCGCCGCAGCCGCCAACCCGGTAGTCTTCAAACCAGCCTTCAAAAACGAACGGCGACTACGCCCCAGAGAACTCGTCAACTCACTCATCTCGACTCACCCATTCCGCTGCCGCTCCAAAGCACAATCAGCACGCCTCGAAATTGTAATCGCTCCCGCTTTTGCCCCTTTGGAGGAAGCGTGGGTCGGATGCCCCATATCTAGATTCTGAGATGTGGGCATTGTGC
>JANYER010000136.1 GCA_025359825.1 Granulicella sp. | reverse complement strand
TTAGTGAGCGGTTGGGGCGGGTGGAGTCCTAAGGGGTTGGGCTGGCTGGTGCTCGGTAGATAAGGCGGCGATGCAGGTGGGGGGTGGGGGGAAAGGGGCTGGGGTGCGGGGTCAGCATGATTGAGAGGGCGATGGCGGCTCCGATGACGGTGCAGATGAGGATGATGTGGGCATCGCCTTGGTGGCAGACGACTCCACCGACGGCTGCGCCCGCGACTGTGCCGATTCCGAGCGCAACGTTGGTGGGCCCGTAGGCCTCTTCCTCCAGATAGACGGCCTCTACGCTGGCGATGGGGTAGGTGATGCGGCGGGGTGCCATGGAGGGGGCGTAGAGGTTGCAGGCGATAAGGGTGTCGTCGACGTGGTCGAGGCGGCAAGGCATGGGGAGGCGGCGGCCGTGTTCGAGGATGGCGATGGGTTCGTCGGTATTAAGGAGTTCAACCTGGTGCCAGCGGGGGTTGGTGGCTGGCTGAGGTTGGGGGTCGGTGGCGGCCGGGCGCCGCGGGGTGGGGGCGTCAGGAAGGGTGGAGGCTTGCAGAGAAGCGGAGAGCGAGAGCAGCAGCAGGGTGGCGAGGTGGCGACGCATGAGGGGGAAACTCCTTCCGGGATGTCCTGAACAGAGAGTAGGGAAGGGGTGGCGGCGATGGCGGTGGGGTGTGACAGTTTGTGAAGTGTCCTATTGGCTGGCTGAGCAGGCGAGGGCAGTGCAAGGCAGGTTGCGCTGGCGACTGCGAATCGGATTGACCGGGATGGAAGGGTGGGGCTACTATTCGCGCGATTGATGTTTCACACCAGAGATCGTGACGAGGTGCCTATGAGCGAGTTGGCGGCTACGATTCGTGCGGTGATGCAGGGGAAGAGCGGGCCGGTGTGGTCTACGACACCAGAGGCCTCCGTGTACGAGGCCATTGAACTGATGGCGGTGCGCGAGGTGGGTGCGCTGGTGGTGATGGAGGGCGGGAATCTAGTGGGAATCTTGTCGGAACGGGACTACGCCCGGAAGGTGATCCTGCAGGGGCGGTCTTCCAAGGACACGGCGGTGGCTGAGATTATGAGCAGCCCGGTGGTGTGCGTGTCGTTGCGGCATACGGTGGGGGAGTGTATGCGGGTGATTACGGACAACCGGATACGGCACCTGCCGGTGATGGAAGGTGGGCAGGTGGTGGGAGTGGTCTCGATTGGCGATCTGGTGAACTACGTGATCCAGGAGCAGGCGAGGGTAATCCAGCACCTGGAGGCGTATATCTCCGGCTGATGTTGGCGGCTGGTTAGGTGTCGCTGGGTTCAGTGATGGTGACTTGCTGCTTGGTGACGGTCGCGGTGCAGAGACCGCAGGCGGGGCACTTGCGTCCCTTGCGGTGCAGGGTGGCGGAGACGATGAAGACTTTGCCGCAGGAGGTGCAGGAGACGGCGGCGTTAGTGCCGTACCAGTCTTCATGCTGGCCTAGGTTGTTCTTGTCTAAGTAGCGCATGGGCGTGTCTTGATTGTAGGGGTCGGGAGTCGAAAATTTTCGATTGCGACGAAAGAGCATACCCCAGGGGCTAAAGCCCGGTTTCGTTTCTGGGCCATGAGGGCCAAGGCTGAAGCCTTGGCTTACCTCAGAAGCAAGAGCGAACTAGCCGAAGGCAACAGTGAACTAGCTGGAGGCAACAGTGAACTAGCCGGAGGCAAAAGTGAACTAGCCGGAGGCAACAGCGAACGAATTACAAGCAACAGCTGATTGTGACTATTGAGGTTCTGAATCGCTGGTGGCGTTGTCGCCTTCTTCGATAAGGGAGGCTGAGCCTACTACGTTGAAGGTGATGGGTTCGGCTGCGGTGGGCTGGAGGGTGACGCGGACGGGCAGGCGCTGCCATTTGGCGGGCTGGCAGACGGGGATGAAGTGGTTGGGCTGGGGCCAGGGGCCGATGGGGCGGATGACGACGGGGCGGCGGGCTCCGAGCTGGGCGACTACGGCGACCAGACCGCCTTTGACGGTGGAGAGGGTGCCGCAGTAGGCGGCGTAGTCGCGGAACCAGACGGCATCGGAGACGGCGGGGTCGAAATCGGGCAGGTGAAGGGCGGTGATGTGGCCGGTGGTGCGGTCGATGAGCAGCCAGGGGCCGGGCTGCCAGACCCAATGGGGGGCGGCGTCCGAGGGCAGGGAGTCGTTGATGCGGAGGGCGCGGCGGATGGTGAAACTGCGGTCGGTGACGTCGTGGGAGTCGCCGGTGGTCCACTCTTTCTGGCGGTCGTCGACGAAGAGGGGGCGGACCTTGAGGGTGGAGGTCTCATCGGACTTGGTGTCGGGCGTGGCGTCGGGTTGGGTGTAGGGGACGCGGCGGACTGCGCCCAGGGCGACGGTATGGACTTTGGGAGTGGCGGCGGTAAGGGTGGAGGTTAGGGCGCAGAGGGCCAGCAGCAGGCGCACAGGAGCGGAACGGTAGATCTGCATGGTGGTGAGAGTACTTGGGTGGGATGGGGAAGACAAGGGGGCAGCTAATAAGGGGGCAAAAGGAATCGGCCCCGTCCTCCCATGTACAAGGGGAGTGCGGGGCCGATGGGTTCTACCTTGGGGAGAAGAAGTGTTTAGTTGGTACCAGTGGGGGTGACGGAGGCGGTCTGCTGGAGCGGCTTTTGCGCGTCCTTGAGAGCCTGGCGCTGCTTGTTGAGCTCGGCGTTCTGGCCTTCGAGCTTCTTCTGCTCGGCTTCAATACGCTTGTTGGCGGCGTCGAGCTTCTGGGCTTCCTTGAGGAGGTCCTGGTTCTTCTTGACGATGGCGCGTTGAGTGTTGAGCTGGTCCTGAAGGGTCTTGTTCTGGCGGGTGAGGTCTTCGCGGAGGGCGGTGTAATCGACCGAGGCGGCGGTGACGTCTACGGTCGCGGTTGCGTTGGTGGTATTGCTGGAGCTGAAGGCCTTCTGCTGGCAGACCGCCGGCACAGCAGCGGAGAGGGAGAGAAGGAGAGCGCAGGTGGAGAGAAGACGCATAGAAAGACCTCGTAAGTGCTATCTGGCAGAGCCTGGGTTTTTGGGCTGGAACGGGGTCCAGACCGGGGAACAGCTTGCTGCGATGGTATGAGCGAGAGGAAGGAGCGGGAAGGGAACGAAGGTGGGAGATGGTCTAGCACTTTTGGGGGATAGGAAGAGATGGGAAGAGGTTGGGTGATTTTGACAGTAGAGTGGGAGGAATTTTCGGGGTGCGCGCGGGGTGGAATATTTCCGAGCGATTAACAGGGTGAGATTGTTGTGCTGCACGTTCCACGCGGGAGCCCAAAGTAGTATCGTGAGAGGAGATCGTGAGATCGAAAGACCGCTGGGATGGCGTGGATTCAGGCCTGTTTTCGTTGAGGAGACTGAATCTGTTCGAACGTCGATTGTCCGCACGCGGCGAATATTTTTAGCAACGAAACGAAAGGAAATTTACCAACTTATGTGGAAACCAAACCAGCCCGGCAACACACCTCCCTCGACCCCAGAACCAGTGCGTCCCGTTGCACCGGTGGGAACAACATTTGATAGCACGGCACGTCCTGCCGCTGGCGCGGCTGCGGCTGCACCGGTAGGCGAGCAGGCGACCATCGGTAAGTCGCTGATCGTGAAGGGTGAGCTTTCGGGCTCTGAATCGCTGTACATCGATGGCAAGGTAGAGGGCGCAATCAACCTGCCGGGCAACCGCGTAACCATCGGCCGCAATGGCCAGGTCGCCGCGAACATCGTTGCACGCGAGATTGTGGTTCTAGGTAAGGTGCGTGGCAACTGCCAGGCGAGCGACCGCGTGGACATTCGCAGCGAAGGCTCGCTGACCGGCGATGTGATTGCTGCACGGATCTCCATCGAAGATGGTGCGTTCTTCAAGGGCGGCATCGACATCCGCAAGCCGGGTAATGAGGCCAAGGGCGGTGCGCCCGCAGCCGAGCCGGTCAAGGTTGAAGCGTAGACCGCATTTGTAACCTAATTCGTTGCATGGAATGGCCCCCGCCTTACTGCTGGGGCTTTTCTCTTTAAGTTTGCGAAATTAGCGGGGAAGGTTACGGGCGATGGTGAAGACTGCGGCTGTAGCAAGGAGGGTGTAGGTAGCGTAGGCGGGTGGTTGCGGCCAGGTGAGGGTCTTGCGATGGCGTTGTCGCCAGAGGTGGTGTGCAGCGTAGAGCACAGCGATAGGAAGGAGGAGGGTGGTGAGGGCGTTGAGTTGGAGGGCTTGGGTGAGGTGTCCGTGGAGCAGGGCGCTGAGGGCGCGGGTGGCTCCGCAGCCGGGGCATTGCAGGTGCAGGTAGGTTGCGATAGGGCAGCGGGGGTAGAAGGCATATTGATCGGGCGGGAAGCGGATGAGCAGGGCGCTGAGAGCGGTTGCAGCGATTAAAAATAAAGCAGCCGCGTACCCGGGTTGGGTGACGCGGCTGCGGAGTGGAGTGAGTGGAAGCAAAGTGTTTTAGACGATGGTTCCGCGGTAGCGCAGGCCCTGCTTGATGAGGTTGATGCGGTTGAAGTGGTACTGGAAATAGAGGCCTCCGAAGAAGAAGGTCATGATGGGTCCGAGGCGTAAACCGATGGGCTCCGGGCCGTTGAAGTGACGCTCCAGCTCCGCACGCATGGTGAAGCGGTAGAGGATGTACATCACCAGTACGCCGATGGAGATGAGTGCGGACATCAGTGCCAGCGGAATGGAGTTGGCAGGGACCTCGTTGAACCGGTTGGCGGACAGGAGAGCGATCTTGCCGAAGGTGGTGCCGAGGTTGAGGACCTCAAAGGCGAGAAAGATGAGGTAGTACATCAGCGACTTTGACGTAGGCATTACCTTTTTGACCCAGAGGACCTGGATGAGGTCGTAGACGAGGTTGAAGATGCCGCAGGTGAGGAAGCCGAAGAGCAGGCAGAGGCCCCAGCTGAGGTTGGGTGGATCGGGGTAGGGAATGGCGGAGCCGGCGTACGGGGCGGGGGCTCCGTAGCTGGGCGGGTAGGCGGCGACCGGCGTTGGAATGGCAGCACCAGAGGCGGCGAGGAGCTGGGAGACGGGAATCCAGTTTGGGGCGGCCTCAGGATTCGATACATCGGTCGCGAGGTCGGTGGGCAGGACATTGCCGGTGGCTACGTAACGCTGGAGGTCTTCCAGGGTATAGGGGCCATAGAGCTGGCCGTTGCGCGAGACTTGATACGACATTCAGGGCTCCTAAACAGACTGACAAGCTTGCAAGTGGATGCGATGTACCAACGATGAAAACACGAAGCGGGGTTCTGCACAACG
>JANYER010000123.1 GCA_025359825.1 Granulicella sp. | reverse complement strand
ACCCTTCGCCGCGCATCATTGAGACGCCCGCCGGCATGATGAACGCCGTCGGCCTGCAGAATATGGGGGTCCACGCCTTTATCGCGGAGAAGCTGCCCAAACTGCGGACCATGAGGGGCGCCGTGACGATTGCAAACATTTTCGGCTACACCATTGAGGACTGTGTAGAGGTGATCCACATCCTGAATGACGCGCCCGGCATCGCGATGTACGAGCTGAACGCCAGCTGCCCGAATACCAGCCACGGTGGCATGGTCTTTGGCACGGATCCGGACTCGCTCTATCATCTTGCCAGCCGCTGCCGTCATGCCGCGCAACGGCCCCTGATGGTGAAGCTCTCGCCGAACGTAACGAGCATCGCGCACATGGCACGCGTCTCCGAAGATGCGGGTGCGGATGCCATCTCGCTGGTGAATACCTTCCTGTCGCTGGCGATTGACGTAGAGACGCGTCGGCCGCGAATCGCAAATGTGACGGCGGGGCTTTCAGGGCCTGCGATCCGTCCGATTGCGGTCCGGATGGTGCACGAAGCCTCCCGCGCGGTAAAGATTCCCGTGGTGGGGATGGGCGGTATCGTCTCTGCTAAGGACGCGGTCGAGTTTATGCTGGCTGGCGCGACGGCAGTAGAAGTCGGCACCGCAAGCTACGCCGACCCGCGCGCGGTCGAGAATATCGCGACCGACCTGAAGAAGTGGTGTGCGAACCACAAGCTGTCCACGGTGGCGGAGCTGACCGGCGCGGCAGTCCTTTAGTTTGTCCCCAGAAATCCTCAGCCCTGCCATGCTTCCGAAGTCATGCCGCCTAAAGAAGCCCTAAAGTTCTAAAATAGATGTGTGACCGACACTTCGCACGACCTCAAGCTCAAGCCCATCCGCCGCGCCCTCCTCTCCGTAACCGACAAGACTGGCCTGATTGATTTTGCCCGCGCCCTGGCCTCGCACCAGGTGGAGCTGGTCTCGACCGGCGGCACCTCCAAAGCCCTGCGCGATGCCGGGCTGACGGTCCGCGACATCTCCGACCTCACCGGCTTTCCCGAGATGCTGGACGGCCGTGTGAAGACGCTGCACCCCAAGGTACACGGCGGCATCCTGCACATCCGCGAGAACGCGGAGCATGTCGCAGCCATCACGGAGCACGCCATCCAGCCCATCGACATGGTGGTGGTAAACCTGTACGCGTTTGAGAAGACCTCGCAGAAGCCCGGCGTGCAGTTCCACGAAGTCATCGAGAACATCGATATCGGTGGCCCGTCGATGGTGCGCTCCGCTGCTAAAAACTTTGAAGATGTAGCCATTGTGACGTCGGTGGCAGACTACACCGTCCTGGCCGAAGAGCTGGCCGCGAATGCAGGCTCATTGGCCCACGCAACCCGCTGGCGGCTGGCCAAGCAGGCCTTTGCGACGACGGCTGCGTATGATGCTGGAATCGCCAGCGCGTTGGAGGCGATTGCAGAGCCATCCGGCTCCGCTGTCTTTACAGACGCGCTACCCCAGACGGTGCGCATTATCGATCCGCTGGCCAACACCCTGCGCTACGGCGAGAACCCGCACCAGAAGGCCGCGCTCTATACAGACGGCTCCGGCAAAGGCGTAGCGTCTGCCAAGCAGTTGCAGGGCAAAGAACTCAGCTACAACAACCTCGTCGACCTGGACGCATGTTGGGAGCTGGTGAGCGAGTTCGATGCGTCCGCAGAGGCTGCTGTCGCCATCATCAAGCACACCAACCCCTGCGGCGCATCTACCGGAGCGACCGTACTGGAGGCCTACACGCGTGCGTTGGAAGCCGACCCAATCTCGGCCTTTGGCGGAGTGCTGGGCATCAACCGCGAGGTGGATGGCGAAGCCGCAGAAGAGATTGCCAAGCTCTTCGTGGAGGCCATCGTCGCGCCTTCCTACACGGCGGAGGCGCTCGCTCGCTTCAGCGCGAAGAAGAACCTTCGCCTGCTGCAGATTACTCCGGCCGATACACCCCGTGTGTTGAAACAGGTCTCGGGCGGACTCCTGGTGCAGGATGCCGACCGGCTCCGTATCGCGGAGGCCGACCTGAAGATCGTCACCGAACGTACCCCGACACCGGAAGAGTTGCGCGCGCTGTTGTTCTCATGGCGCATCTGCAAGCATGTGAAGTCGAATGCCATCGTCTATGCGCGCTTCTCTGGCGGGCATGGGCAGACGGTCGGAATCGGCGCAGGCCAGATGTCGCGGGTGGATGCGGCGCGCTTCGGAGCGATGAAGGCGGTCTTGCCGCTAGCTGGTTCGGTAGCTGCTTCCGATGCCTTTTTCCCCTTTCCGGACGGGTTGGAGGTGGTCGCGCAGGCCGGGGCGACCGCGGTGATCCAGCCGGGCGGCTCGGTACGCGACGCCGAGGTCATCGAGGCCGCCAACCGCTTGGGCATAGCGATGGCCTTTACCGGAATACGACATTTTCGCCATGGATAGACGCAGAACCGTCGCGTTTCTCCCTGCTCCGAAGCTATAATCACCGAATCCCAGCCCAGGCCGTCGTTGGCCTGCCGGGTCGTATTTTGCAGGTCAGCATCCAAATGTCGCGCACCACCGTCTAAATTGTGTCGTTCGTTCTAGCTTTGCAGCAGGTCCACTTCGGCCCAGGAAACCACACTTCATGACCCTTACTTTGCGCGCACTCCGTCTTCGCCAGATTGCATTGCTTCCGGCGTCGGCATTCTTCCTTCTGAGCGCGCCCGGCCTGTACGCCCAAAAGACTGCCCCCGCTGCCACGACAGCCTCTGCCCCGGCCCCTGACCGTGCCTCGGCCTACTACCACTATGGGCTCGCCCATCTATATGAAGATCTAGCAATTAACGCCGGACGCTCCGACTACGCCACCCAGGCTGTCGAAGAATACAAGCTCGCCCTGACGGCCGACCCGAACTCGCCTATGCTGCAAAATGGCCTGGCCGACCTCTACTTCAAAATTGGCCGCATCCGCGAGGCCGTGACCGCCGCGCAGGAGCAGGTGGAGCGCAATCCCGACGATATTGAAGCCCATACGCTGCTGGGCAAGGTTTACCTGCGTTCACTGGGAGACATGCAGTCGCCCCAGTCCGGGCAGATGTTGCAGCTTGCGATCACCGAGTACGAGAAGCTCGCGCAGTTGAAGCCGAACGATGTGGAGACCCGTCTACTGCTGGGGCAGCTCTACGGCTTCAATCACGACTCGGCCAAGGCGGAGGCCCAGTTCAAGGCCGCCCAGAAGATCGACGGTAGCTCGGAGGAAGTGGCGCTGAATATGGCCCGCCTCTATACGGAGCAGGGTGATTCGCAGCGGGCAGCCGATACACTCAGCGCGATTCCAGAAGGCGACCGCAGTCCGCGCATCGAGTACGCACTGGCCGGCAGCTACGACCAGCTGCATAAGGCCAAGGAGGCCACCGCAGCCTATCGCCGGGCGGCGGATATGGACCCCGACAACATCGACATTCAGCGTGGCCTGGCCAATGCTCTCCTGACCGACGGCCAGCTGGATGAGGCGCTCAAGACCCTGAACACCATCGTCGCCGCAGAGCCGCAGGACGCGCTCTCGCAGATCCATATCTCCGAGATTCAGCGCCGGCAGGGACACTACGACCAGGCACTGGAGACCTTGAAGAAAGCCAAGCCGCTGGCACCAGGCTCGCTGGAGTTGACCTACAACGAAGCGCTGATCTACGACTCGCTGGGACGCTACGACGAGGCGACCGGCGTACTCACCAAGCTGTTGCAGGATTCCGTGCATCCGGATGGCAAGTACTCGGAGCCGGAGAAGGCCAATCGCGCCATCTTCCTAGATCGCCTCGGCATCATCTACCGCGAGCAGAACAAGACCACCGATGCCGTCGCAGCCTACAAACAACTGCTGGAGCTTGGCGGCGACTACTCCAAGGGCGCGTACCAAGGACAGATTGACGCCTATCGCGACGCTCACCAGTGGAAGGAAGCAACCGCAATCGCCGCCGACACTGCCAAGGCGTTCCCGAAAGATCGTCAGGTGCAGTTGATGTACGCCAACCAGCTTGCCGATACCGGGCATTTGGACCAGGGACTCGCCATGGCGAAGGCCCAGCTTTCACCCGCACCCGGTGGTCCAGAAGACCGCGATGTCTACCTCGCCCTGGCACAGATCTACACCCGTACCAAGGACTTCAAGAACGCTGCGGATCAGATTGAGAAGGCCAGCGCTATCTCCACCCGTCCGGAGGAAAAGCTGTACATTTACTTTCTGCGCGGTACGCTGTACGACCGGCAGAAGATGTATGACGCTGCAGAGGAGGAGTTCCGCAAGGCTCTGGCCATCGATCCCAATAATCCCACGGTGCTGAACTACGTCGGCTATATGCTGGCGGATCGCGGCGTGAAGCTTCCCGAGGCGCTGGTGTTTATCCGCAAGGCGGTGGACCTCGATCCGCAGAACGGCGCCTACCTGGACTCACTGGGCTGGGTCTACTTCAAGTCCGGCCAGTACGCTCTCGCCGAGGAAAATCTGCGCAAGGCAAACGAGCGCATCTCAACCGACCCCACCGTCCACGACCATCTCGGCGAGGTGTACGAGAAGACTGGCAAGCTGAAACTGGCCGTCGCCCAGTGGGAGCGGTCCATGACCGAGTATGCCCGCTCGCTACCCGCCGATGCAGATCCCGCAGACGTCTCCAAAGTACAACGCAAGCTGGAGAACGCCCGAGTCAAACTGGCCAAGGTCAGCCCGGCCAACACCCATAAAGTGGAGTAGCCCGACTTGACTTGGTCAGCCACGGTTGACCCCACTGCTATACTATCATTACGAGCAGCGACACAAGAGCCCGGCCAACCCCGGGCTTTCCTGTGTGAGCCGCACGCCACAAGTCCAAAGCTAAACTGTCTGAATAGAAGACTTTGGCGCAAATCGAGGGGGGGGGGGAGGGGGTACATGCCGGAAGCACAAGAAAATACGACCATCGCCCCGCTGCAACACTGCGCCGTCGCAGCCTACGCCGACGACCCGCTCCTGAACCGCGTCTATCCGGCCCCCATCCGCACCCTGCGAACCTCCTTCCAGCGCGACCGCGAACGGATCGTGCAGGCGCGCGCTTTTCGGCGGCTGGCAGGCAAGACCCAGGTGTTTACCAGCCGGGCCTCGGACCATTTCCGCTCCCGCTTGACCCACACCATGGAGGTCGCGCAGATCGCCCGCGCAACCGCTTCCGCACTGGGTCTGAACGAAGACCTTGCGGAGACCCTGGCGCTGGTACACGACATCGGACATCCCCCCTTCGGTCACGCAGGGGAGCGCGCCCTCGATACCTGCCTGAAGCGCCATGGCCGCCGCTTCGATCACAATCTGCACGCTTTACGCATCGTGGAACACTTCGAGCAGCGGTACGCCGCCCATCGCGGCTTGAACCTGACCCTGGGGGTACGCGAAGGCATCATTAAGCACTCCCGCGACTACTCGGCTGATCAGCATCCAGAGCTCAGTCCGTATTTTCTCGGTCAGCGTCCTCCGCTGGAGGCACAGATCATCGACCTCGCGGACGAGATTGCCTACCTCACGGCGGACCTGGACGACGGTGTGGAGTCGGGCCTGCTGGATATTCCGCATATCTGCGATCACGTAGAAATATTGGCACGCTGCTACCGTGCGGTGGCCAAGCAACATGCCGGGGTAGATCAGAAGTACCTTTTCAACGAAGCGCTGCAGTTGATGCAGAACACCCTGACCGACGACCTCATCCAGACCACCCTCGCAAATACTCCAGGCCGTGCAGCGCGCAGCCTGCGCCGCCGGCGAAGCCGGGACGGTTGAGGAACAGGCAGGCGCCGTCGAC
>JANYER010000094.1 GCA_025359825.1 Granulicella sp. | reverse complement strand
CCGTCCGCGCCGTACCACCCAGCCCCAATCGGCGCTGATAGCCAGCCTGGATCTCGGTCGAAGGACGTCCAGCGATAGACGCATGTCCTGGGGCCAGACCCGTCCCCACATCCACCCGAATCCGCACATCCGACCCATCGTCAAACCCGCGGTCCAGCGAAACCGTATTGTGCACCCCACCCCGCCCAAACGTCCCGTCTCCGGTCGTCATCGAGCCCTTGGCGCGGTCTACGGGCTTCGTAACAGACTCTGTCGCACTCGAAGAGATCATCACAATCTCCCCATCCTCCACCATGCGCAGAATCGGCCGGTTCGCCGACGACCGCAGCGTCCACTTCCAATCGTCTCCTGGCTCATCTGCCTTTCGCCGCTCGGCGGGCAGCCATGCTGTCGATTCAAACAGCGTACTCAGCGTCAGGTTCACCACCGTCCGCGCACCCGAGCGAAGCTGCAGATTGTCCCGCAACGCCGGCACAAACAGCGCAGCCGACGCCCGCACCAGATATTTGCCTGGGCTAAGGTTCGCCACCACATACCGTCCATGCAGGTCTGTAGACGCCATCGCTACCGGGGACGAATCGTTCGCAATCACCTGCACCAGTGCGCCCATCTGCGCTACACCCTGCGCATCCCGCACGATCCCCGACACCACCGCCCCCGCTGCGACGCGTTGCCCCAGCGGGTCCTTCGGTGTAGGGGCTGCAAGCACACACACCGATGCCGATACCAGCATCAGAATCACTACGGCGACTTGTACGTGGGATCGCGGCACAGTTCTACCTTCCCTGCGCGTCGACGGCCTGCTCCAAATCAAAAGCGCCCGGAAAAGTAGGGTTGCGCTCGCAACAATGCGTACCGGCTGCCGGGTATCGCCATACCATCCGCGTAACCGTCCAGCCAACTGCGGCACCACTGTTCTAGTCCACTACAAACGGCGCAGACTCTGCGATCTGCTGTTTCGTAATGCCGTCATTTACTTTGATCGTTACTTTGTACTTGCCTGGCTGCAAACTTGCAAGTGGCATACTCTTTTCCAGGGTCACCTGGTCGGAGTTCGGACTCAGCTTGTTGGTCAATTCCTGCACATTCAACACTGACTTATTGGTCGCCATGTCCATGATCTCGTAGTCCACGGTAGCACCATTCTGCTTGCTCTTCTCGTCGATACCAAGGTTGTACACCTGCATCCAGAAGTTCAGGTTCTGCGCCCGGTGGAACGTCACCGGCAACGCAACGCCAGCCGGAACCCGCGGACGAATCCGTGTATTCCCGATCACAAAATTCCCTGCCCCGATGTCCTTCGAAGGCACCCGCTCCATCTGGTCAGCCAGAATCAGAGACGAAGCAGCCAAACGATCATCGTCATACTTCGGAACATTGACGCTCCGCTGCCAACGCCCAATGTGGTCCTGGTTATTCACGTCTTTGATCACGATATCGATCTTGTACAGCCCCGGACGCAGCGGCAGCGCCTTCCAGTACACCGACATATTGTTCTGCGTCCGCCCTAGCAGCTCATCCGGCACCTGCACGGTCACTGTCTCTTCAAATGTCTGAATCGCCTTGTGGTTCAGGTTCGACACACGCCCCAGGATGTTCACCGTGCCCATCGCCACACCGTCTTTGGACTTGTACGTAATGTCCTTATTACGGATCTGCAACGTCAACGGCACGATCACCGTATCGTTGGTCACCTTCACGTAATCCGTCCGCACATCAAACAGGAAGGGTGGTCCAGTCAAAATCTTCGAGGTCGCCATAAACGCCTCAAGGTCTTTGAACTTGATCTCCGGCGCGGCCATCAACCTGGCAAAGCGGTCCAGCCGGTCAAACTGCTTGGACTGGTTCATCTGCGAACCCGGCCCCGTGCCGAGCTGCTCCAAACCGCCACCTGAGAAACGATCAGCCTTCTTCGCCTGCCCCTGCTGCTCATACAACGTCTCACCGGCTCCCGGCACAAACTTCAGTGCGTCCTTCTCAGAGCGGTCGATCGTCATGTGGTAGTCGCCGCACATGCAGCTATCCACAAACTCGATGTCAATATTGTCACCGATCCCGGCGAGATAGCGGTAGTGCCAGATCTCGAACGGATAGGTCGACGTGCTGCCGCCGCCCTCTTCCATCGGACGCTCATAGTTGCCGCCGCTGGGGTGCGAGTCGATGCTATCGGCCTTGCCGTACGCAATGTAGATATGGCCGCGGTCAGTCTTCCAGCCCGGCTTACCTGCCGCAAAACGCTCGTTCGCA
>JANYER010000467.1 GCA_025359825.1 Granulicella sp. | reverse complement strand
GCGCGAAGACCACCAAGCGAGTCGTGCAGCGAACGCAGTAACTGGGTCAGCCTTTGTAGATGGATGTAGGAATGGATGGATAAGTGTGGCCCGGTAGAGGTATCTGCCGGGCCACTTTTTATTTGGGGCATGTTGCGACCCCACACTCCGGTGTAGAGTGGGGATGTTTTTGGATTCGATTTTGGAGGGTAAGAATGAGGATGCTGTGGCGCGTTCTGAGTGGGCTGCTGATGGCCAGCGTGTTGGGGGTAGCTGCCGCAGCGTGGGCGGCGGAGCCGAAGGGCCTTGCAGCCACTCCGCCGCTGGGCTGGAATAGCTGGGACTCGTATGGGTTGACGATTACCGAGGCGCAATTTCGCGCGAATGTAGACGTGTTTGCGAAGCGCCTGAAGCCGGCAGGCTACCAGTACGTCGTCGTCGATGAGGGCTGGTACCTGACCAACGCGCAGAAGGCGAAAGCCGACAAATTTATCTACGTGATGGATACGAATGGACGGTACGTTCCGGCGGTGAACCGCTTCCCGTCGGCGGGGGAAGGTACGGCAAGCGTCGGCTTCAAGCCGGTGGCCGATTACGTCCATGCCCAAGGGCTGAAGTTTGGCATCCACATCATCCGCGGCATCTCGAAGGAGGCAGTCGCGGCGAATGTTGCTGTCGCGGGCAGCAGCTTCCACGCGGCGGAGGTGGCGGACACCAGCGATACATGCCCGTGGAATCCGGACAACTTCGGGGTGAAGGACAACGCTGCCGGGCAGGCCTGGTACGACGCCCTGATGGCGCAGTATGCGGGCTGGGGCGTGGATTTTCTGAAGGTGGATTGCATCGCCTCGCATCCTTACAAGGGCGATGAGATACGGATGATCCATGCGGCGATTGCGAAGACTGGCCGGGCGATGGTGCTGAGCCTTTCACCCGGGCCCGCGCCGCTGGAGAAGGGTGCGGAGGTGGCGGCGAATGCGCAGTTGTGGCGCATCTCCGACGACGTTTGGGACTACTGGGTGAAGACCGATGGCAAGGCCTTTCCGCAGAGCGTGAAGGCGCAGTTTGCCGTGCTTGCGAGCTGGGCTCCGCAGGTAAAGGCCGGCAATTGGCCGGACGCCGATATGCTGCCGCTGGGCACGCTGGGGCCGGTGCCGGGGTATGACGCTCCGCGGACGACTCGGCTGAACCACGACGAGCAGAGAACGCTGGTGACGCTGTGGTCGATCGCCCGCTCTCCGTTGATTATTGGAGCGAACCTGACCGAGTTGGACGACTGGACTGTGACGCTTCTGACCAATCCGACGGTGCTGGCGCTGGACCAGCGCGGGCAGCAACAGAAGATGGCCCGGCAGGATGAGGACCTCATCGGCTGGACCACCAAAGCGGATGGCAAGGAGTATCTGGCGCTGTTCAACACCGGCGATTCGCAGACGCGCGTAGCGGTGCCGCTAGGGCGTTACGGATTTACGGCTGCGATGTATGCGGCGCGTGATGTGTGGGAGGGCAAGAACCTGGGGAAGGTCTCCGAAGCCAGCGGTACGATTGCCGCGCATGGTGTGTTATTGCTGGAGTTGAAGAAATAGCCGCGCTAACGTAGCGGTGAAAACGGCAGAGGCCGCAGAATGACGTTGCCGATGTTGGTGACGATCTGTGGGTCCTTCAACTCGGGTGGTGCGGAGAGGGTCTTCCATCCCGCATCGCCCCCGAAGGCCTTCCACAGCTTTTCGCGACCGTCCAGATTGTCGAACGAGAGCATGTAAGTGATGTTGGGCATGCGCGGGCCGATGACCGACTCGCCGATGAAGACAGGCTTCATGCCAAGGCGCTGGAAGATGGCGATCTCGCCGTTGTTGAACATGCCAGCCTTCTTCTGCTGCGCGACGATGGACTGGTTCTGGTAGGTGCGCAGCTCGAAGATGCGGGCAGGGCGGGTGGCTGCATCCGTAGGAATGGCGGGCTCAGGCAGAACGGCGAGGCTATGAAGAACAGTACTCTCTAACGTAACGAATGGCATGCCCGAGCCGCTGCTCAGCTGCTGCAGGGCCGCCTGGTACGGAGCGTCGGTAGCGAGCTTGGCGAGGGTTTCCTGCATGGCCGCGAGGGACGCGTGCTGCACGATGGTGACGAGATACGGACCATCCGGCCCGATGAGGTTGCCGAGGGCGGCGACGGGCTTGGCACCGCTGCGAGTGAGCGCAGGGAAGAGGCCGGACTCAAGATAATCGGAGACGCGCTTGGACTGCGACTCGTCGGAGTTATGCAGCCGGTAGGTGGTGAGCTCGAGGAAACTGCGGGGGGAGGCGGGAGTCGCCTGGCTTTGGGCTTGAATGGGGGCTTGGGTGGTCATGAAGGTGGTGAGGGCTGCTGCACCGGTGATTAATTGACGGCGGTCCATGGGAATAACGGTATATCAAAACGCAGGTCGCACGGGAGGATTAGACAATTTTATGCCTACCAACCCCATGGATTCCGGATGTAGGGTAAGGCATCCGACCACACTACAGAGAGAGTTCGCTGTGAGAGCCAAGACGAACTAGCTGGAGCGTCCTATCGTCAGGTTTGCAATAGATAAGAACCAGATCGGGTTTTATATGGCAGTCCCGGTCTCCAAGCCAGCGCCCGCCGAGCATATGGTCGGAATACCGCTGCGGTAGCGGTTCGTCGGCACAGAGCAAATCTGTTGCAGCTTTCAAAGCTGCAATCAAAGATCTCCCATGCTGTCCGCGGCTCTCTCGCCTAAAGTCTTTTTTGAACCGTGCCGTGAAGTCAATCGTCCGCATTCAGCTTTTCAATCAAATCATCGAAAGAAGAAGTGCGGGTCACCTCGCCTCGTCGCGCTGCTTCAAGTGCTTTAATCGTCTCTGCATTGGGTTGCATGTCGAATGGCAGTGCTTTGTCGGTCGCGATGCGGTTCATCATAAGACGAAAAGCGATGGAAGGGGTAAGGCCTATCGACTTGAGAACAGTCGTGGCTTTTTTCTTAGTTTTTTCGTCAATGCGGGCTCGGACTACGGCGTTGGCAGGCATAAAACCTCTGGGCTACATTGTAGCTCAGAGATAGGCTAGTTAGAGTTTGGCTTTACTTACGCCACCCGACAACCGCAAAGGGGACAAATTTCTGCACGACGTAAAATCTGTTGACCACATTCCGAGCAAAACTTGTGAGTCGGCATGTCAATGGCAGGTGGAGGGGGAGGACTGACTGTTGGCTCAAAGCGCCGTTCCGCCGAAAATTCTTTTAGGCCTTTGATCACGGCCACTAAAATAAGTCCGGGAATTCCAAATACAACCAAAAGAACAATCAAATGCATCGGCGTGAAGAGCTCTCCCATGTTCTAAATCCCTCTCATTTCCGCGCTGCCCTGTTGCGCGAGAAGGAATTGGTACCCCGCGTAGCCGCAGTAGGCAAAAAACAAGAGCGCGGGGATGACGACCGTAACTATGGACAAAGCAAAGACCAACCAATTAAAGAAGCCCAGCCCCCAGCCACGTTTGTCACCGATGGCGAGATTTCCTAATCCATTCCACAGGATGTTCAAGCAAATGAGGATTGCCATCTGAGTCACAAAGGAACTCTGAAGCTCTGGTGACCTGGCCGCTGTGTTGGTAAATGGATTGGAGAATCCCGCGGGAGCTTGATGCGGTGCAGATATTTGACGGCAACCGCAGCCGGGACAGATTTCTGCTCTTCGGAGGATGACTTTGCCGCAGTCCATACAAAACTTCTGATCTGGATTTGGTGGCGGTGGTGGAGGTACATGACTGCTCGACGACTCTTGCTCCACGATGTCCCTCAGCTTTATATGGGTGAAGCCCTGAGTATGCGAGCTAGATACGGTTGCGTCAATCAAGAACGACCGTGCGCTGATTGCTATGGCTCCATATTCGAACTACCATCGCCGAAGTGGATATTCCGAAGAACATGGCGAAGGTGAACCTCAATCGAGCTGCAAAGTCTGCGGAGGCGGAGCGGCTGGTCTCGGCTGGGCGGGCTGACGATGATGACGCGTTTGAGCTGAAGCTGCGGCCTACGCGGCTCGCCGAGTTCATCGGGCAGGAGAAGGCGAAGGAGCAGTTGGCGATTGCGCTGGAGGCGGCCAAGAGCCGTGGCGAGGCGCTGGACCATGTGCTGCTGTTTGGGCCGCCGGGGCTGGGCAAGACGACGCTGGCGACGATTATTGCGAATGAGCTGGGTGTTGGCTTCCAGCAGACCAGCGGGCCGGCGCTGCAGATCCAGGGCGATCTGACGGCCATCCTGACCAATCTGCGCGAGCGGCAGGTGCTGTTTCTGGATGAGATCCACCGGCTGCAGCATGTGCTGGAGGAGAAGCTCTACACTGCGCTCGAGGACTACAAGCTGGACATCATGATCGGCACCGGGCCGAGTGCGCGGACGCACGTGATGGAGATCAAGCCGTTTACGTTTGTGGGTGCGACGACCCGGCCGGGGATGCTGAGCTCGCCGCTGCGAGGGCGGTTCGGCATTCTGCTGCGGCTGGAGTTCTATACCGATGACGAGCTGCGCTTCGTGGTGGAACGCAGCGCGGAGGTGATGGGCGTTCCTATTGATCGCGATGGCGCGGCAGAGATCGCGATGCGCTCGCGCGGCACACCGCGAATTGCGAACCGGCTGCTGCGCCGTGTGCGGGACTACGCGCAGGTACGGGCGCAGGGCGTGATCGACCGGCCCACGGCGCAGGCGGCGCTGGCCATGCTGGAGGTCGATGCCCACGGCTTCGACGAGCTTGACCGCCGGCTGCTGCGGACCATCATTGAGAAGTATGATGGCGGTCCCGTAGGCCTGAACACGCTGGCAGCCGCGCTGGCCGAGGAGCAGGACGCGCTGGAAGAGGTGTACGAGCCCTTCCTCATCCAGATCGGTTTCCTCGACCGGACGCCGCGCGGACGAGTGGCGACGCGACTCGCGTATGAGCATCTGGGTATTGAAATGCCGCGCAAGATGGGGTTGTTCTAAGCATTAACCTCCTATTAACTGAGTATTTAACTGGCTCTCCCCGGGGGGCGTTTTTACCTTGAGCGACGAATTTTTAATGTTGAGGACGGGCTGGAGTTGGGCTATGCTGGGGGTGCCACCGAATAGCTGAACGCCAAGATTTCTGGTCTTCAGCCTGCGTAGCACCACCCATCCTTTCTTCCGCGCGTTTCGGGTGCCGGCCCTGAATCTCCCTACAATTTTCCACTGCCTCCTTTTATTTTGCTGCCCGCACGATGGGCGGAATTGCCCAGGCTCTCCGATGGATCTTAGAACTTCATTCGTCTTTTATTTCGTCTCGCTGACGTTGTACCTGGTAGTGCTGACCTCCATGGCGCTGGCGGACAAGCGCGTGGTTGGGACGCGTTGGCTAGCGTACTCGTTGCTGATCGAGATGATCAAGATCGGCCTGCAGGCGATGGCCGGTTCAGTGCCACGGGTGCTCTCAACCATGGTGGCGAACGAGCTGAACCTGGTGGCGTACTTCACCATGTATATGGGGATGCGCTGGTTTATACGGCGGGAGCCGCTGCGCTCGCGACGTGGACCTATTGTCTTGCTGGTGGCGATGGCCGTCTATTGCGGCATGTTTCTGCTGCATATTCCCTATGCCTTCCATGTAATGGGCGTGGTGGTCTTGTGGCTGTGCTGGTCTACGGTGCAGATGATGGCGCGCCAGCAGGAGGAGCGGTTCCGCCTCGCCTCCGGAATTACAGCTGTGCTGCTGCTGGTGCATATGGGGCTGCTGCTGTACCGCATGGCGTTGGCAACTGAGGTATACCACGCAGGCAAGAATTGGGCACCGCAGTCGACCGACCCGCGGTGGAGCTACTCAATGATGTTTATCGTGATGCTGGCCAACTGCCTGCTGATCCTGTACGTATGGTTTGCCGCCGCCGAGATGTACAGTGCCGTCGAGGCCACCGCTGGGATCGACGCCCTGACCGGCTGCCTGAACCGCCGGGCATTGATGAAGATCGCCTCGCAGGAGGTCTCCCGCAGCCTGCGGACTCAGATGCCCCTGACGGTAGTATCCATGGACCTCGACCACTTCAAGCAGGTGAACGATACTTACGGGCACGCGGGCGGCGATGCCGTCTTGTGTGCGGTGGTGGCGTTGCTTAAGAACCGTCTGCGCGGTGTGGATGTCGTGGCCCGGGCCGGCGGCGAAGAGTTCCTGCTGTTGCTGCCGGACACCGACGCCATCAGCGGAGCCAAGGTGGTGGATGGGCTGCTCCACGCCGTGGCGGCGATGCGGGTAGAGTTTGACGGCCGGACCATTGCCTCCACCGTGAGTGCCGGCGTCACGCAGAGCCTGCCGCGCGGGGATAGCTGGACCGCGATGCTCAACCGCTCCGACCGGGCGCTCTATATGGCGAAACATGCAGGCCGGAATCGGGTGATTCTGGACGAGCTGGTAGCGAAGCTGCCACGCCGCGCCGTGGGCGTTCGTGCCGAGATTCAGGGCGATACATCCGTCCCCAACGACGGCACCACCATGCGGATTATCCGCAAGCGGCTGGGCTAGAGTCTGGGCTAGAGTCTGGGTTAGCGGCTGGGTTAGAGCGTATCGACCGGCACGACGGACTTATACCGGATCAACCAATAACGTCTTTACCGATTGGGTTGAATGTATGGAAGTGTGGAAGGGCACGCGTTTACGCCTGCCGAACGAAGCATCCTACCCCACTGTTTTCCCGTTCGCCTATGGCGAATGGGAAAACATCACTCAAAAATGTGGCATTTGGCATACC
>JANYER010000456.1 GCA_025359825.1 Granulicella sp. | reverse complement strand
TTTTAGCGCTGAAGGCGCGACACATACCAGCCCAGTCCGCAGGGCTGGGTACAGGTCGGCAAATACGACAGAGGGCTGAAGGCCCGACACAAAATGCCCGCAAAGCCACCAACATTCACGCTCAATCTAATCCATACGACTGGGGTCGAAGCCCCTGTAAACTACACCCACCATGAATGAGGCAAAGGCAGGAGTCCATATCCACGCACACAATGCCTCACGGCGCAGCCTTAGTCTCAAAACCATCGCCACCCTCTGCCTCGTTGTCCTCCTGCTGCTCTGCGCCATTGCATGGCCATTCACCCGCGCCCACCTGCAAGCCTTCACGCTCCTCAAGCTCGCCTCCGGACAGCCCGTCCCACCCCTCATCGCCAAACTCATCATCCAGCCCGTCACCGAAGCGACGATCCAATTCCCTAGCACCGCCGGTCCCATCCGCGCACGTCTCTACCGCCCCGCCAAAGCAAAGAACGCACCCGCCCTCATCGTCCTGCACGGGGTCCATCATCTCGGCATGGACGAGCCCCGCCTCATGGCCTTCGCCACCGCCATGGCCAGCTGCGGGCTGCAGGTCCTCACGCCCGAGCTCCCCGGCATCCGCGACTATCATGTCGACCGCAGCTCCATACAAGTCATCGGCGAGTCCGCCAGGTGGTTTGCCCAGCGAACCGGCGGTCCGGCAGGAGTCATGGGCCTGAGCTTCAGCGGCGGCCTCGCCCTCGTCGCCGCCAGCGACCCCGCCTACGCCCCTGCCTTCAAGTTCGTCTTCGCCGTCGGCTCGCAGGACGCCATGGACCACGTCACCCAGTTCTACCTCACCGGCACCGAGGCCCGCCCCGACGGTACCATCCAGCGTCTCCGCGCCCACGAGTACGGCGCTCTCGTCCTTGAGTACGAACATCTCGAAGACTTCGTCCCCGCCCACGACGTCGACGCCATTCGCCCCGTCCTCCGCCAGCACCTCTACGAAGACAAGCACGCCGAAAATGCCGCAACCGCGAAACTAGACGACCGCCAACGCCTCGAAGTCGTCGGCCTCATCGACTCCAGCGCCCCCGCCACCCTCGCCAAGCTCGCCGCCGTCCAGGCCCGGCACATCGAGGAGATGGAGGGTCTCTCGCCCCACGGCAAACTCGCCGCCCTCACCACCCCTGTCTTCCTCCTCCACGGCCAGGCCGACAACATCATCCCATCCGCAGAAACCCTCTGGATGGCCAGCGAGCTAAGCGACCATAGCCTCCAGGCAGTCCTCGTCAGCCCCGTCCTTTCGCACCTCGACCTCGACGGCCCCAAACCCGGCCCGATGGACGAATGGCGACTAGTCCACTTCTTCGCCCTGGTCATGCACGCCGCCGGAAAGAAGTAGCAGCCTTTGCTACTTCTTTAAAGCAGGTAGGGTAGGCGTTGGTTGCTTTCGGGAGGGTGTGTGGGAGGGTCCCCTTTCGGATGAGAGCGTGGGGAGGTCTTGCTTTTGGGAGAGAGCGTGGGGCTTTAGCCCCGGGCCGTTCAAGCTGTTGCCGTTGGTTTTGAGGTAAGTTCAGGCTTTAGCCTGGACATCTACCACCACCACAAAAACCCAATTCCACTTTGCCCTGAGCACAGTCGAACGGGCAGGAGTGAAGGCGCACCCGCAACGACATAAAATATCGCCTTTGCTTTTGTCTTTGACGTGCCGTTTGCCGCTACCTATCCCTGCTTTTTCCCTTCCCAAACCTTGTCAAGCCCCCCACGCCCTCCCAAAACTTGTAAACCAAACCGAGGTAACCACTTACGCACCAAAAATAAACGAGTTTTTAGTTATGGTGCACTTGATAAAATAGAGCTATATATGAGAAAAGGATCATGGGCCCGACAAACGTAGCCGGCGTTGGAGCGCACACTAAGTCCACCCTTAACTCTAATATCTACAAGACTTTGCGCAACAATAGGGGGGGGGAGGGGTACCGTCTCCGGACCCACCACTGAAGAAAGCAGCCGCATCCAGTATCAAAGGAGCACCATGAGCGAGTTCGTCACCTTCGAAGAGATACAAGCCGCCCAGCAGCGCATCGCCGGAGTCGCCGTCCGCACCCCGCTCTACCGCATCGAGCGTGCCCGCCTCCGCATGGCCAATGCTCCGGAGCCCAGCTTCGATCTCTACATTAAGGCCGAGAGCGAGCAACCCATCGGCAGCTTCAAGCTGCGCGGCGCCTACAACATGGTCGCCCGGCTGGACCCCGCGGTCCGCGCCCGCGGCGTCATCACTTACTCCAGCGGCAACCACGCCCAGGGCGTCGCCTATGCCGCCCGCGCCATGGGCGTAAAAGCCGTCATCGTAATGCCCGAGAACGCGCCCGAGATCAAGAAGATCGCCACCGCCGCTCTCGGTGCGGAGATCGTCCTCGTCGGCCCTGCCTCCTCTGAGCGCAAGCTCAAAGCCGAAGAACTCGCCGACAAGTTTGGCTACGCCATGATTCCGCCCTACGACCACGCGCACATCATCGCCGGTCAGGCCACCTGCGGCCTCGAGATCGTAGAGCAGCTGCCCGGCGTCGACGTCGTCATCTCCCCGGTCAGTGGAGGCGGCCTGCTCAGCGGTATCGCCACCGCCGTCAAACTCGCCGCTGCCGCCGGACTCGCCAAGCCCGAGGTCAAGGTTTGGGGTGCAGAGCCCGCCCTCGCCGCCGACGCGAAGGAGAGCTTCGAGACCAAGAAGCTCGTCGAGTGGCCCGCCGCCATGACCACCCGCACCATCGGCGACGGTCTCCGCACCCAGAGCCTTGGCTCACTCAACTTTGAGCACGTCCTCCGCTACGTCGACGGCATCACCGCCGTCAGCGAGGACGAGATCTTCGCCGCCATGCGGCTCATGCTCTCTGTCACCAAACTCGTGCCCGAGCCCAGCGGTGCCGTCACCCTGGCCGCCGCCCTCTTCCACGCCGAAGAGATGGGTCTGGATAAGGTCCAGAAGGTAGCCGTCGTCCTCAGCGGAGGAAACCTCGAGCCCGCCCTCAAGGAAAAGCTCGAACAGGAACTCGCAGCCACCCAATCCGCCTGATGCAGTCGTCTAATCTCCAGACAACGCAGATTGTTGGCTACAAGACATCCAGAGGTAACGCAGCTATGCGCAAGTTCCGCTCCACCCCGATTCTCTCCGCACTGCTCCTGCTTACCGTGGCCAGCAACCCCGCCCTCGCGCAGAAGCAGAAGAAAGAGAAGGCTGGCTACGATCGCGCCGCCCGCGCCACCATCCTGCACGACGCCATCGTCTACCTTGGGGCCGATACCGAGTCGCAGCGCGTCTCGCTCGTCACCCCCGGCCACGAGGTCGTCGTCATCGAGCGCAGCGGCCCCTGGGTCAAGGTCTTCGCCAACACTGATGTAGCCGACGACCAGGATGACGACCAGAAGCCCGACTTCGGCGAAGACCAGGTCGTTACCCCTTCCTCCGGCTGGGTCCGCGACAAAGGTGTCCTCAGCCCCTCCACCCCCAACGGCGACCTCATCCTCTACGGTGCTGCTGCCAACTTCGAAGATCAGGCCACCCAACCTCACGCCCCCAAGGGCGCCGCAGCAGCAGCCCACCTCCTCTACCGTCGCGTAGCCGAGTACTTCCCCGACTCCCCCCTTGCCCCCGAGGCCGCATGGCGCTCCGCCGACGTCCGCTGGCAGATCGATCGCCTCGACATCAAGTCCCTCCCCTCCGCCAAAGAGCAGGACGCCTCCCTCCGTCCCACCATCTACGACGGCGAACTCAAGCGCGTCATCAAAAACTACCCCGGCACCAAATTCGCCGCCCAGGCCGCCTTTGAACTGATCGACAATAAGCTCTGCGGCGACTGGCAGGGTCTCCCCAAGTGCCCCGAGCTGGAAACCAATCTCTACGAAAAGTACGCCCAGCAATATCCCGACGGGCCGAAGACCGCAGAGGCTCTCTACAACGCCACGTACCGCCAAGGCGTGCTCGTCACCATGTACACCGTCGAAGAGAACCGCAAGAAAGCAGACGCAGCCTCCGCCCGCACCCAGTCCCTCGCTCAGCAGCTCAAGGCAAAGTTCGCGCAGTCGGACTACACCGCCCGCGCCGCCAGCATCGCCTACAAAGTCCAGCAGAAGATCGCCACCTATGGGACCGACCGTGACTGATACCCCACACCTCAGCATTCGCCCCATCCAGCCCGCAGACGCAACCGCAGCAGCCGAGCTCAGCGGCCAGCTAGGCTACCCCTCCACCCCCGAGCAGCTCAGCGAAAGAATCGCCGTGCTCACCGACTGCGCCAACTCCCAGGCCGTCTTCGTAGCCACCCTCACCGAAGCACCGGGCAGCACACCAAAAATCGTCGGTTGGATCGAAGTAGCCATCACCCGTCACCTCCAGTCAGACCCCTTCGTCCTCCTCGGCGGCCTCGTCGTACAGGAGGGACACCGCGGACTAGGCATCGGTCGCCGCCTCTGCGAAAAAGCCGAGTCGTGGACGCTCGAGCAGGGTATTAACATCCTCCGCGTCACCTCCCGCAGCTCCCGCCCCGACGCCCACCGCTTCTACCTCCGCGACGGCTACGTCGAGACCAAGCTGTCCAAGGTATTCGAGAAGATACTTTCCTAACTCTCCGAGCACACCTGGATTCACATCGATTTAAGCCCAGCCGTTTAGGATAGAAGCATGTCGATTCTTCACGTAATCATCCTGGCTATCGTCCAGGGTCTGGCCGAGCTTCTGCCGGTTTCCAGCTCCGCCCATGTCGTCGTCGCTGAAAAGCTGCTGGGCCTGGACCCTTCTTCACCGCAGATGACGCTGCTGCTGGTCATGCTCCACACCGGTACCATGTTCGCCGTCATCGTCTACTTCTGGAACCAGTGGAAGCGCGCCTACTTCTCCAGCGCCGACGCCTTCAAGCGCTTCGCCATCCGCATCATCTGGGCCACCGCCCTCACCGGCATCATCGGCGAAGCCATCAAGAAGGTGATCGAGAAGACCATGTTCCACGGGGCCGAGAAGGCCGAAATCGAGATGCTCTTCAGTCGCCTCGATCTCATCGCTCCCGCCCTCGCCGCCGCCGGCGTCCTTATCCTCATCGCAGGCCTGCTGGAGAAGCGCCAGATGCAGATGCAATCAGGCAAACCCTCTGCCTACAGCACCCTCGGCCTCGGCGAGGGCAGCGTCACCATGCGCCAGGCTGGCTGGATGGGCGCAATCCAGGGGCTGGCACTTCCCTTCCGCGGCTTCTCCCGCTCCGGCTCCACCATCTCCACAGGAATGCTCGTCGGTGCATCCAAGGAGAAGGCAGAACGCTTCAGCTTTGCCCTCGCCGTGGTCCTCACCCCTGCAGTCGTAGGCCTCGAAGCACTCCGCCTCATCAAGGCATCCCACGAAGCCGCCCTGGCCGGCACCCCCATCGACCTCCACGCCAGCGTCGTAGCCAGCCTGCTCGGCATGATCTTCTCGTTCGTCGCGGGCCTCGCCGCTCTCCGCTGGCTCAGTAGCTGGCTGGAACAGGGCCGCTGGTACCTCTTCGGAATCTACTGCATCGTCGCCGCATCGGTAGTCTTCTACCTGCATCACCTCGGCTATTAGAAACACCAACTACGCGCGTACGTCCTCTCGCGTATAGAGCCACGCCCAGTAGATCAGCGGGAGCTGCAGTGGCAGACGAAGCCACTGCGCCCAACTCTGCCCCATCACCCCCGGCAAAGCCAGATGCTCCATCGCCATATAGAGATTCGCAGGCCACACCGCGATCAGCAACGCCACCAAGCCCCAGGCAGCCGCTCGCCGTGTCTGGCCAATCAGCAACCCCAACCCACCCAGAATCTCTGCCGCCCCACTCAAGTACACCAGCAGCAAGTGCCGCGGTAGGTACGGCGGCATAATCCGGATGTACACACCTGGAGCGATAAAGTGCAGCGTTCCCGCCACCACAAAGAGCAACGCAAGAATCACTCGTCCAATCTTCACAGTCACTCCTAAGTTCCAAAAAAATGACGGGCAGCGCAGATAACTGCGCGCCCGTCATGACCATACTGCAAAAACAAATACTTCGCTAAGCGCTACTTCGCAACCAAAGCATCACGATGGTCGCGTACAAAATCATGCGACGCATTTACATGCTCTTGCTGTTCGGAAAGAATCTGGCGCAGCGGCAGCGACTGTACATCGTGTCTGGGCAGACTTGAAGGCCAAGCTGGGTGGAGACGATCACTCCATGCTGGAGACTGCGGAGCAGGGTGAGGATGTCGCGAAGAAGGCTTACGCGGACGCCCTGCAGCAGGAACTTCCGCTG
>JANYER010000455.1 GCA_025359825.1 Granulicella sp. | reverse complement strand
GGCGACGCGCTGGCGGGCGATGCGAGCGCGCTTCAGGCGGCGGATGAGCTCCTCGGACTTGCCGGAGAACATGGGGCCGGTGATGACTTCAATTCGGCCCAGGTTGCAGGGGTTGGTCGGGAGCGGTGGGTTCGGGGTGTTCAGCGTAGGACTTCCTGTTTCCTGAAGAGGGTAGCTACTCGACTGATGGTAGCCGAAGGGGGCGTGGATTTCGGGGTCGTAATTTCACGCTCGCAAAACAGCATCGGGTGGGCCGATGCTGTTTGCGGGACTCTTCTTATTTTTGAGACTAGCTGGCCAGCGGTTGCCAGAGTTCGAGGCGGTTGCCTTCAGGGTCGGTGATCCAGGCAAAGTTACCGTACTCGGAGTCTTCCCGTTTCGGGTCGCTGGAGATACCGATCGCGCTGAGTTGTTCGAGCAGGGCTCCGAGATCATCCACGCGGTAGTTGATCATGGCGGACTGCTGGACGCCATCTTTGCCGGGGCCAAAGTACTTGGTGTCCGCGGGGAAGAGCGACCAGGTGGTCATGCCGGTGGTGGCGGGGACCTCATCGGTCCAGAGAAAGGTGACGCCGCCGTAGTCGCTGAGCTGGATGCCCAGGTGTTCGGCGTACCAAGCGGTGAGAGCCTTGGGATCGCGGGCGCGGAGGAAGACTCCGCCGATACCGGTGACTCGTGCCATGTGGGTCTCCTCTGTCGCAATGCTCTTACTGCCAGCGATTTTACACAGAGCCATATAGCTACGCTTCGACTTTTTCGACGATTACAGCGGTGCCGTAGGCGATAACTTCGGTGACGCCTTTGGCGATCTCGTTGGCGTCGTAGCGGAAGGCGATGATAGCGTTGGCGCCCATCTGAGTGGCGTGGAGGCTCATCATGGCGAAGGAGTCCTGGCGGGTCTTCTCGCAGAGTTCGGTGAAGAGAGTAATGTCGCCGCCGATCAGCGTTTGCAGGCCTGCCCCCATGGTGGCGAAGACGTTGCGCGAACGGACGACGATGCCGCGGACGACGCCGACATTGTGCAGGATACGGTAGCCGGGCAATTCGAGCGCGGTAGTGATGAAGGAGGGGTGCAGGGTGGCTTGTGGTGGCGGGTAGGTCGACATGGCGGGATGCTCCTAAGTATCACGAATGCACTAGAGAGTACGCGAGAGCTGGCTGAGGAGTTCCGTAACTTGGCCGCTATCAATAGTGCGGGTGGCGAGCGCGATGCCGGCGACGAGGTCCGGGGCGAGGCCGCCGGTAACCAGTACGGCAGCGGTATTGAGGAGAACGACATCCCGTGGGGGCCCGGGTGCTCCGGCGAAGATGTTCTGCAGGATGGCGGCGTTGGTGGCGGCGTCGCCGCCGGCGAGGGATTCGATGGGGGCGCGGGTGAGGCCGAGCTGCTCGGGCGTGATGGTGCTGAGGGTGATGGTGGCTGCGGCTCCGGGAGCGGTGCGGACTTCGGCGAGATGGCTGGGGCCGGAGATGGAGAGCTCGTCTAGTCCGGTGCGTGTGGCGTTCGTTTGGAAGGGCGGGGCACCGGTGTCGCCATGGACGACGAAGGCATGGCGGGTGCCCAACAAGGCCATGGCTTCAGCGACCAGCGGGACGAGGTGCGGCGAATAGACTCCCATGACCTGTGCGGATGCTCCGGCTGGGTTGGTTAGCGGGCCAAGGATGTTGAAGACGGTGCGGATGCCCAGGGCGCGACGGACCGGGAGAACGGCCTTCATCGCAGGGTGCAGGCTGAGGGCGTGGAGAAAGGCGAAGTGATGCTTGCGGAGTGCGTCTGCCGCTTGCTGAGGATCCAGCCCGACCGGGATGCCGAGGGCTTCGAGGACGTCGGCTGAGCCGCAGCGTGAGGTGACAGCGCGGTTGCCGTGTTTGGCTACGGTAGCCCCTGCCGCTGCTGCGACGAGGGCGGCGGCGGTGGAGATATTGAAGGTGCCACTGGCGTCTCCGCCGGTCCCGCACGTGTCGATGAGCTGGTCGCGCTCTACCTGGTTGAGTGGCAGGGGGGTGGCGGCGGCGCGCATGGCGTCGACGAAGCCGGCGATCTCGGCGGGGGTCTCCCCGCGTGCGCCGAGGCCACCGATCAGGGCCGCAAGGTCAATATCCGAGAGCTGACCGAGCAGGATCTGCTGCATGAGGTCGTGGGCCTGTTCGCGTGAGAGCGTGGCACGGGCTTCCAGGATGCGTTGGAGATAAGGCTGTGGAGGCATGACCTACTAAGCGTAGCAGGCGGGGCGGCAACAAATTTGCCGGGAGAGGCAGAATTGCGAGTAAGCTGAGCGTTCACTCCTCCTGCCATTTGAGATAGGCCGAACGCCATGAAGAAATTGCGCATCGTCACCCCGGTGTATAACGACTGGGCCTCTCTTGAGCATCTTCTGCGTGAGCTCGACCAGATAGCGGAACAGCTGCCCTTTCAGATCGACCTGACCGCAGTCAACGATGGTTCGACCGATCCGGCTGTTCTGAGGGACGAATGTCTGGCAGAACTGAGACATCTGGGTATGGTCGAGGTGGCGCACCTCGCAGTGAATGTAGGCCACCAAAGAGCGATTGCGATTGGACTGTGTCTGGCGGTCGAGGATGATGACAGCGATGCGATCCTGATTATGGATGCGGACGGCGAGGACTCGCCCCGGGCGATTCAAAAGCTGGTGGAAGGACTTGGCCAGCGAACTGATTTTTGCCGGGTCGCCCAGCGTCGCAAGCGCTCCGAGAACCTGACCTTCCGGCTCTCGTATCTGGTCTACAAGTTCGTCTTCAAGCTGGTGACCGGCAAGATGATCAGCTTCGGCAACTTCTCCGTCATCTCGCGTTCGTATGCGCGGCGGCTGGTGATGGTCTCGGACCTGTGGAACAATCTGCCGGCGGCGGTGTTGCGCTCCAGACTTCCGATTGAGCCGATTCCGGTGGACCGGGCCCCGCGCTATACAGGGCGGTCGAAGATGGGCTTTACCTCACTGGTGGTGCATGGTTTGAGCGGCATCTCGGTGTATGCCGATACGATCTTCGTCCGGCTGTTGCTGCTGACCGTAGGGCTTGCGGTGCTGAGCTCGATTTCCATCGGGGCGTTACTGATGCTTCGTTTGTTCTATCCCTTACATGCAACGCCCGGATGGGCCACCACTGTGAGCTTTGGCATGCTCATCATCCTGGTGCAGGTGTTGAGCGTGACGCTCTCTTCTGTGCTGATGCTGTTGAACAATCGCGTGCAACGTCTGATCGTTCCGATTGCAGACTTCGCGATCTATGTGGATCGCCGTGAGCGTATGCGCGATGCAGCAGGTGCAGCCCGAACGTCGCCGTATCCCGTAGGAGCAGCTCTGCAATGACCTCTAGCAAGTAGCTACACCTATCCAGATCTCCCCTTTTCGGGCTCTTGCTTTAGGCTGGTTGGTCGGCTATGCGCAGGCCGGCGTTTCCCGCCGAGTGGTCGCACTACCGGCAGCAGATGGGCAATAACTCGTTCGAGGTCTACATGCGGCTTCGCTGCATTGCAGCGGTGAAGCGGTCTTCTTACGGATTACGGACGCTCAATTTTCAGAGAGTTTCACGGAAATCCGATAACCGCACAGTCGTGCGATTTTTGGATTGCGATGCGTGAGTCGTGTCCGCTACACTTCTCGCGCAGGCAGTACGCAAACACAACCTATGAAAATTCACGAGTATCAAGCTAAAGAGATCCTTCGCAAGTACAACGTGCCGGTTCCCGGCGGCGAGATGGCGACCACGCTGGAAGAGGCCGATACGGCCGCTAAGGCACTGTTTGCGGCAGGTAACGCAGTGGTCGTAGTGAAGGCGCAGATCCATGCGGGCGGACGCGGTAAGGGCGGCGGCGTGAAGGTTGTCAAGAACCTGGACGACGCGAACGCAGCCTCGAAGGCGATCCTCGGCATGCAGCTGGTCACGCATCAGACTGGCCCGGCTGGCCAGAAGGTCCAGCGCTTGCTGATCGAGGAGGGTTCCGCGATTGAGCGTGAGCTGTACCTCGGCCTGGTGCTGGACCGTGCGTCGGCGAAGGTAGTGTTTATGGCCTCGCAGTCCGGCGGCATGGAGATCGAGCAGGTCGCGCACGACACGCCTGAGCTGATCTACAAGGAGTACATCGAGCCGGCCATCGGGTTCCAGCCGTACCAGGCGCGCAAGCTGGCGTTCAAGCTGGGGCTGAAGCCGACACAGATTAATGATGCCGTGAAGTTTATGACCGGCCTCTACAAAGCGTTTATCGATACGGACTCGACCCTGATGGAGATCAATCCCTTCATCACGACCAAGGACGATAAGCTGGTCGCGCTGGACTGCAAGATCAACTTCGACGACAACGCGATGTTCCGGCATAAGGATTTGAAGGAACTGCGCGATATGGCGGAGGAAGATCCGCTGGAAGTAGAAGCCAGCAAGTATGCGCTGAACTACATCAAGCTCGATGGCAACATCGCCTGCATGGTGAACGGTGCCGGCCTGGCGATGGCGACCATGGACATCATCGAGTACGCGGGCGGTTCGGCAGCGAACTTCCTCGACGTTGGTGGTGG
>JANYER010000405.1 GCA_025359825.1 Granulicella sp. | reverse complement strand
GTAGCGGCGGGTGGGCAGGTGATGAATCCGGCGCTGACGGGGAAGATACAGTTCGACAAGGTGAACGCTTCAATTGACGGCGTGCCAAATGGGCTGAGCAATATGAATGGGACGCTGGTCTTCAACCAAGACCGCTTGCAGGTTCAGACGCTTACTGCGATGACGGGGGGGGGGCTGTTGAAGATTGGTGGATCGATCCGCTACCGGAACGGAGTCTATGCCGACCTGACGGCTACGGGCGACGTGGTGCGGGTACGCTACAACGGGCTGAGTGCGACGGCGAATGCGAACTTCAAGCTGCAGGGAAGTCCGGACAAGGCTTTGCTGAGCGGCAATATTCTGCTGACGCGTTTTGGGATTGGCGCAGATGTGGACTTTGCCGCACTGGCAGGGACGGGCGGTGTGTCGGCTCCGCCGGACCCGAATGCTCCAGCCAATAAGGTGCGGCTGGATGTACGGGTGACGAGCTCGCCGCAGCTGGACTTCCAGAACTCCTATGCGAAGCTGTCGGGCACGGTGGACCTGACGATCCGCGGCACGGTGGCGGTGCCGTCGGTGCTGGGCCGTATTCAGATTACGGACGGGAGCGCGACGTTTGCAGGGACGAAATACCAGTTGCAGCGTGGTGACATCTACTTCACCAACCCGGTGCGAATCGACCCGATCATCGACCTGGACGCGACGGCGAGGGTGGAGAGCTACGACATTACGATCGGGCTGCATGGAACTTCGACGAGCCTGAAGCCGACCTATCGCTCGGAGCCGCCGCTGAGCGAGGCGGATGTCTTTGCGTTGCTGGCCCTGGGGAGAACCCAGGAGGAGGCGCAGCTCTATCAGGAGCAGCAGGTGCAGGCCGGGACCGATCCGACGACCAGTTCGTTGCTGGGCGGAGCGCTGAACGCCACGGTGAGCAGCCGGGTGGAGAAGCTGTTTGGCGTGGGCAGCGTGAAGATTGACCCGGCATTTGTGGGGACGCTGGGGAACTCGTCCGCGCGTATTACAGTGCAGCAACAGATCTCCCGCCAGATTACGGCTACGTTTGCGACGAATGTAAACACCTCGGCGCAGCAATTGATTCAGCTGCAGTACGACGTGAACCGGAATATGTCGATTGTGGCGACACGGGATGAGACGGGCGTGTTCAGCGTGGTCTATAAGCTTCGAAAGCGCTACCGCTAATTGTTGCAGGAGTGGATTCCATGAAGGCGATTTTTTGCGTCTAATGTCAGTGAAAGTTGGTCGCCGCTGGCAGGGTTTACGCTTCCGGCGATAGAGGAGAATTGAGATGCTATTTAAGAACGGTACGTTGCGGGTTGTTGGTCTGGGATGTGCTTTGCTGATGAGCGGTGCGGCGTGGGCGCAGGGCCCGGCAGTCGGCGCGGATACGCAGATTCAGGCCGACGTGGCGAAGGCACTGGATAACAAGAAGTTCAAGGGCGTGAAGAGCGCTGTCCAGAACGGTGTGGTGACTCTGAGCGGTACGGTCGAGATTTACAGCGATAAGGAAGACGCGGATAAGAAGGTCCACCACCGCAAGAATGTAAAAGCGGTACAGAACATGATTGAGGTTGCTGGCAAGACAGTCGACGATGTCGAGCTCCGCGACAAGCTGGCAGAGAAGCTGGCCTACGACCGGGTTGGGTATGGGACGACGGCCTTCAACGCGCTGACGATTGGCGTGCAGAGTGGTGTCGTGACGCTGGGTGGAGTGGCGTATGGCCCCATGGACAAGGACTCGGCTGTGAGCCTGGTGGCAAACTATCCGGGCGTGAAGGATGTGGTCGACAATATCGAGGTTGCGCCGCTTTCGCCGATGGATGACGGTATCCGGCTGGCTGAGGCGCGTGCGATCTATGGCGCTCCGCAGCTTAATAAATATGCGCTGGACCCGGCCAAGCCGATTCGGATTACAGTGGTGAACGGGAACGTTACCTTGTCCGGCGTGGTCGATAACCAGGGCGACAAGGACGTAGCGAACATCAAGGCGAATGGCGTTCCGGGAGTCTTCAATGTGATCAACAATCTGCAGGTTGCCGGCGCCTCGGACAAAAAGTAAGCCGTTGCAATACTGAGTGAGGCTGTACCCTGCACGGGGTGCAGCCTTTTTCTTGGTTACGATAGAGGTATGAGTTCTTTTTGGAAGAGTACGACGGCGACACTGGAGATGATCAAGTGGGAACACTCGGTGTTTGCGCTGCCGTTTGCGTTGACCGGAGCGGTGTTGGCGGCGGGTGGATGGCCTCCGCTACGGGTGCTGGGTTGGATTGTGGTGTGCATGGTGGCCGCGCGGAGTGCGGCAATGGCCTTCAACCGGCTGGTGGATAGAAGGCTGGATGCAGCGAATCCGCGGACGGCGATGCGGGCACTGCCGGCGGGTGCGTTGAGCGCGGGATTTGTAGGAGGCTTTGTGGTGGTGGGTGCGGCGGTGTTTGTTGCGGCTGCTGCGATGTTGAACCGGCTCTCACTGGAACTGGCTCCCGTGGCTCTGGTGGTGCTGCTGGCGTACAGCTATATGAAGCGGCTGACGCGGTGGTCCCACCTGGTGCTGGGACTGGCGTTGGGAATTGCTCCGGCGGCAGC
>JANYER010000404.1 GCA_025359825.1 Granulicella sp. | reverse complement strand
GGTCAGCAAACTGACCACCACTGTCACGCCGACGCATACCACCCAGCTCCACAATGCACGGTAGAGGTTCGCCGCCATCGCCTGAACGCGCAGAATCGTATCTGCGCTGGCATGTGGCTGCAGAATCATGAAGCGGATGTTTGCAGGATCGTGGCTGACCATCAGCCACATCGCAATGGACGAAGCCGTTCCAGCCAGCAGACCCCAGAAGCCGCCAGCCTTGGTGGCCCGCTTCCACAGCATCCCCAGGATTACGGTGCCAAACAGCGGCGCAATGAAGAAGCTGAACAACTCCTGCACGTAGTCCATGATGCTGGCCGCGCCCATCACCAGGTACGCGGTGCCAATGGACACCAACATTCCGATCACCGTCGACCAACGGCCCATAGCAACGTAGTGCTTGTCGCTGGCCTTCTTATTGATGAAGGCGCCGTAGAGGTCATACGTCCAAACCGTGGAGAAGGCGCTGACGTTGCCAGCCATGCCGCTCATAAATCCGGCAATCAGTGCTGTGATACCCAACCCCAGCAGACCTGGTCCGCAGTAGCGAATCAACATGAGGGGTAGCACTTCGTTATAGCTGTGCTGCCCGGTCGAGGCCGCGATGCTCTCCGGCACCAGGTGCATGATGCTGCCGTCCGCATTCTTCAAGACTGAGAGGGCCAGCAGGCCCGGCACGATCACGATCAGCGGCACTGCCATCTTGAAGGCCGCACCAATAATTGGAGCCATCTTCGCAGCTCGCAGATTGTTCGCACTCAGGACGCGCTGCACTACGAGGAAGTCGGTCGTCCAGTAACCGAAGCTGATGACGAAACCGAGGCCGAACACGATGCCGGTCCAATGGACACCCATCGGATTATCCTTGAAGCTGCCCAGCGTACTCCACATGTGGGTGTAGTCGCTGGAACCGACATTGACCGCAATCTGCGCCTTCAACTTCGTCCAGCCACCCGCCTCGATCAGCCCGAGGATAGGAATCATCGCAGCACCTGCCCAGATGAGGACAAATTGCAGCACCTCGTTGATGATCGCCGACCGCAGCCCCCCCAGCATCACGTAGAGCGCTACCGTCGCCGCTCCGATCCAGATGCTGAAGCTGATGTTCCAACCGAGAACGGTCTTCATCACCAGCGCCATGGCGTACATGTTCACGCCGCTCATCAGGATGGTCATCAGGGCGAACGACACGGCACTGACAGCCCGCGCACCTTCACCAAATCGCAGTTGCAGGTAGCCGGGGACCGAGTGCGTCTTCGAGATGTAGTAGAACGGCATCATCACGATGCCGAGGAAGAGCATCGCCGGAATGGCGCCAATCCAGTACCAGTGCGCCGCCAGAATGCCGTACTGGTAGGCCGCGCCGGCCCAACCCATCAGTTCCAGCGAACCGAGGTTCGCAGATACGAAGCTCAGCCCCGCGATCCATGCCGTCATCTCACGACCGGCTAGGAAAAAGTCTTCGCTGGTGTTGGCCTTGCCCTTGGCGTAGAAGCCGATGAATACCACCAGGGCGAAATAAAGCACCAGGATCAGCATGTCCACTGGTGCCAGCTTCGTCAGTTGTTGCCCGCTCATCATCACGGCGAGGGTCAGGGGGAAGTGCATCGTGTTCAATACCGGATACGCCTGCGTCACTCTGCCGGGCGTACTTTCTCTCAAAGAATCGTCGCCAACTGCAAACTCAATCGTCGAATCGCCTGAGTCTCTGGGCCCACGTAGATGCAAAAAACGAAGGCATCGTTGATTTTCTACGGGACGACAAAAAAGAGGGATGGAGCGAACGTTGCAACTATACCAGCAAGCGCCAAGCTGGCCAAGTCCGCACTTCCAGCGTCTCGGACTCGCTAACCGGGTCGTAGCCGCTCGCTGGGGCCTGCAAAAAAGAGGAGATACCCCGAGTCCGTTACAACGAATCTTGAGGATCAAGAATCTATCTACCCAGCGACTGAGTCGTCCTCACTCGCACAGGAGACTTTCATGAACGTTCGTTCCTTATCCGCATTTGTTCTATCCGCCGCATTGCTTGCCACCGTGCCCGCCTCGCTCGCTTTTGCCCAGAACGACTCCGGCGCAAAGCAGAGCATGAAGAATGCCGGGACCGAGACCAAGGACGCCGCCAAAGATGCAGGCCACGGCGTGAAGCAGGGAACCAAGAAGGCTTATCACAAGACCAAGCGCGGCGTGAAAAAGGCCCACCGCAAGGTGGACCCCGATACTCCACCTTCGAACTAAAGTGGTGAGTATCTCCTCGATTGAAAACCCTCTGCTTCAAGCAAGGCGAATCAGGCCTCGCTTGGAGCAGAGGGATTTGTCTGTGGCCACAACACCTCTGCTGCAAGAGCCACCAGGGCGATCCAATAAAAATCTGCGCCTAAAAGATGGACGACCTGCATCCAGGTTGGAGCCAATAGCAGGACATCCGCTACTCCCATCACGACCTGCGAAAAGAAGAGACCCAGTACCAGCCGGCTCAGCGGAGTCTTTACTCCACGCACCAGTAGCAGGACGCACAGGAAGCTGATCGCCGTGGCCGCAGGGTGGATCCAACGCATGCGGATCAGCAGTGGGGAGCCAGCCGCAAAATCCTCTCGTAGAGCAGCACCCAGGCTCGCCACTGGGAAAAGCGTATCCGCCAGCGCCGCCAATGATCCCGTAGCACCAACCAAAATCGTCGCCCCGACTGCAAGCAACGTCACCGGCTTCATCCGCTCGTACGCGCCAGCAGAGAGCCCCAGCCTGCCCCGTCCTCGACCCAGAAACCAGCCCGTCAACGCCAGCGCAGCCAGCAGCAGCAGCGTATTCGTAAAGTGGATGGACTGCATCACCACACGGCCCACGGAGATGTTGTTCTCCACATAGTGCCGCAGTACCAACACCGCCCCCAGGAACGCTTCCATCAGCAGCAAGACGGCGGACCACACGACAGCCTTACGGGCTTTATGTCCACGTTCCGTCCCGATGAAGGTCCACACCAGCAGCGCCACCACCAGGAAGGTACAGATCCCGCTCATCGATCGATGGGTGAACTCGATCACGGTCGCGAGTCGTGGATGGTGCGGAAAGAAATCTCCGTTACACAGCGGCCAGTTCGCCCCACAGCCTGCGCCAGAGCTGGTCGCCCGAACCACCGCACCCCACAAAACCACGAGTACCATAAACGCCAGCGTCGCCCACGCAGACCCCACCAGCGTTCTGCTGGGAACCTTACGCCGCACACTTACACTCGCTGTAGCCATAGCCTTATTCTAACGCTCGCGGAGGACCGTCCTTCATCCCACGCAAGCAGCTGTCTTAACCTGCGGCCAGTTCCTTCGCCCGTTGCGTTGCCCGCTTCACAGCCTTGATCAGCGTGACTCGCAGACCACCCTCTTCCAGTTCCAAAATTCCATCGACCGTACATCCTGCGGGAGTGGTTACCTGGTCTTTCAGCAGCGCGGGATGGTACCCAGTCTCCAGCACCATGCGGGCCGAACCCAGCGTCGTCTGTGCGGCCAGTAGCGTAGCCACATCGCGCGGCAGACCGACGTTCACGCCCGCCTCAGCCAGTGCCTCGATGATGATGTACAAAAACGCCGGCCCGGAACCCGAAAGTCCAGTCACAGCGTCCATGTGCTTCTCATCGACGACCACGGTACGCCCCACGGTGCTAAAGATCCGCTGCGCCACGGCCATCTGGTCGGTCGTCACAAATCGTCCGCTGCACAGTGCAGTCACGCCCGCCGCCAGCATCGCAGGAGTGTTCGGCATGGCCCGTATCACGGAGAGTTCGCAGCCCGCCGCGTCCTCAATACTCTTCGTCGTCACTGAGGCAGCGAACGACAGCACCATCTTCGCGGGAGTCAACGCCGGCTTAATCTGTGCAATCAGCGCAGGCACCTGGATGGGCTTCACGCCCAACAGGATGATGTCAGCCTGCTCTGCCGCGGCCAGGTTGTCAGTACTCACTTCAACGCCAAACTGGACGGAGAGAGCAGTCGCACGGTCAGGATGCTGCACCGTCGCGAAGATCTGGTCTGCCGCTACCAGGTTGTTCTTCAGGAAGGCCTGCAGCAGAATGCCGCCCATCTTGCCTGCGCCCAGAATGGCAACCTTCAACCCCGGCATGGCTGCCGCCGGAACCACTACCTCAATTGCTTCGTCGCTCATGCTCAAAGGCTACCAGAAGCTACTTGGTCGCCGCCCCGCTTTTCTGCGTGGCGATCTTCTGTTCAGCGATCCAGGCATCGACCTGCTGCTCCAGCACGTCCATCGGCAGGGCGCCGGAGTCCAGCACCACATCGTGGAAGCCCTTCAAGCTGAACTTCGGTCCCAGCGCGGTTTGCGCACGGGCCCGCAGCTCCAGAATCTTTAGCTGGCCCATCTTGTAGCCCAGTGCCTGCCCGGGCCACGCGATATAGCGATCTACCTCGGCCTGTACGTTGGTCTCATCGATCGCCGAGTGGTCGTGGAAGAAGTCCACCATCTGCTGCCGTGTCCAGTGTTTGGAGTGGACGCCCGTATCGACCACCAGCCGAATCGCCCGCCACATATCGCCTTCCAGACGCCCATAGTCGCTGTAGGGATCGGTGTAGAAGCCGATCTCCTTGCCCAGCCGCTCGCTATACAGCGCCCAGCCCTCGGTGTACGCCGTGTAGTACGACTGCTTGCGGAACTCCGGCACTCCAGTCAACTCTTGCGAGATCGCGATCTGCAGATGATGACCGGGAACGCCCTCGTGGTACGACACATTTTCTACGGCAGCTAACGAGCGGTCAGCGAAGTTGTACGTATTCACATTCACTCGCCCTGGCCGGCTGCCATCCGGAGTGCCTTGCTCGTAGTACGCCGCTGCCTGGTCTTTCTCGGCGTAGGCCGGTACAGCCACTACCTCCAGCGGAGCCTTCGGCAGGCGTCCAAACAGCTCTGGCAGACGCGGCTTCATCTCCGCAAGGTGCCCCCGGTACGCCTCCAGCAGGGCCTCCTTCGAGGACGGATGTTCCTTCGGGTTTGTCTTGAGTGCAGCACTGAAGGTCTTAAGATCGGTGAAGCCCATCTTTTTCACGATGGCCAGCATCTCTGCCTCGTCGCGCTTTACCTCGGCCATGCCAATCGCGTGAATCTCATCCGGAGTCTTGTTCAGCGTCGTGCTCTGCTTCACCAGGTAGGCATAGTAGGCATCGCCACCCGGAATCGACCAGATGCCTATCTCCTTGCGCGACATCGGCACATACTGCACCTTCATAAAGCCGGCAAAGTGTCGATAGGCAGGCAGCACATCGGTTGTAATGGCGGCCAGCACCTCTTCGGTAATGCGTTTCTGCTCGGTTACGCCTATCGTCTTCGGAAACTTCTTGAGGGGCGTGGCAAACGCACTATCGGCGGGCTTCTGCCCGGCCAGCGTTTGGGCCTGTACTACCACCTTTTCCATGAGGTACGCAGGCGGCACACGACGCGCCTCCATCCCCAGCTCCATATTGGTTCGCACCTGGGCGAAGGCGGTTGGAATCTTCTTCAGCCGCGCAATGTAGTTGTCATAGTCCTTCACGCCATCGAAGCTCAGCTGGGCCACCAGCATCGGCAGGGAAGTGTGCAGCCCGTTGAACTGGTTGACCGGCATCTGCCACTCTTTGAACTGCGCGCCCTGTTGCTGGTCGATCAGCGATCGCATCATCAGCGTCGAGGAGAGCCGTTCCTGTGACGTGAGCCCAGTCGTATCGATCGCACCCAGACGCTGGATGAAGCCCAGCCCGCGTGACAGGGAAGCGTTCACCTCCGTAACCGAATAGTCGCTCAATTGGTCGTCATACCGCTTGTCCCCCAGCGAGGAGGCAAACTCCGGGGCATGCTTCAGCGTGTCTTCCCAAATCTCCGCCAGCAGCGCAGACAGCGCCTTGCTCCGCGTTTCAGCCGAAGCGTTCGCAGCCGGAGCGGCCGCCTGACCAGCAGCCCATACAGCTGTTCCGCCGCAGAAATTACCTAATGTCAAAGCAGCCGTCAGTACCAGTGCAACTCGTCTCATTCCAAGCCCTCGGTCGTACCCCAAGTGTATCTCTTCAGACACTCAAAGTAGTCGGCAGGGAAGTCTATTGAAGCCCCACCAGCTTGTCGCCCTGTATCCCGGCATCCAGCATCCGGTACAGCGTAGAGCGGCTGATTCCCAGCACCTCAGCAGCTTTAACCTTGTTCCCGGCGCACTCCTTCAACACCTGGAAGACATGCTGCTCCACGACCTCGTGCAGCCGCGACAACCCGCTGGTCTCTACTACCGAAGAAGGCACTGTATTGGAAGCGGGTGCCACTGACTCAGCCGCGACTCTGCCGCCGGCACTCTCGTCCACCACGCGCCGCATCAGCTCTTTCAACTCCAGCACATTCCCCGGCCAGCGATGCGCCTGGAGCTGGTCCAGGTAGTCCTGAGGCAGATCGTCCAGATCCTTCCCGGCAATCGCCGCATACCGATCAACAAACTCCTGTGCCAGCGGCGGTATGTCCTCCACCCGCTCCCGCAGCGACGGTATCACTATCTCCACCGTGGCCAGCCGGTTGTACAGCTCTGTCCTGAACCGTCCCGCTGCACTCAATACCCGCAGGTCTTCGGTGGTCGCTGCAATAATCCGTGCCTCCAGCCCATGCACCACAATGGGGCCGCGTCGCAACCTCTCCCGGCTCATCAGCGCCGCCAGCAGGTCCGCCTGCGCGGCTCCGCTCATCGCTTCAATCTGGCTCAGGTACAGTGTGCCTCGGTGTGCCGCCCGCAGCGAAGTCACAATATCATCTTCGACGCTCGTCTGACTCTTCAGGCGGCTCTTCCACAGGATGAACGGCCCTTCGCTATGGGCGCTGTACCGATGCAGCGCCTGCGCGACCAGATGCTTCCCGGTCCCATGCTCCCCGTGCAGCAGCACGGTCCGGTAGTACGGCCCCAAACGTCGTACCTGCGTCCGCAGCCGTTCCATTGCGTCGCTGGCACCTAAGATGTCATCCAGCCTTGCACCGGAAGCGGAAACAAGGCTTGGGGCAGATGCCGCACCGCTTCGGGCGTCAGGCGTACGGAACGTCAACTCTGGCTCAGCGAGGGTATCAACAAGGGTAGTGGACATGGCTACTCCCTACATCGGCTAAATTAGCCTTCAGGTGAGTACAAATCCTCGTCCATCCATCCAACAATAAAGACCGGCTATGCCTGCAAGGTTCACCTCGCTGGCACAGCCGGTCTCTATTCCTAAAGCTGAAGTTCCTAAAACTAAACTAAGCGGTGGTAGGGGTGCAGTAGGTATCGAACGCCCGTGCCAGCTCCTGTGCAATCGCCGGTGCAGTCGAGGTCTCGATCGCCGAACGCTGCATCAGGTACACCAACTGCCCGTCACGCAGAATCGCAATGGCAGGCGAGGTCGGGGGATGGCCGCCGAAGTAGCCGCGTGCCTTTTCGGTCGCTTCACGGTCCTGTCCGGCAAATACCGTCACTGCGTGGTCCGGCTTCGCTCCATGCTGCATCGCCAGGCGCACGCCGGGACGCATCTTGCCAGCCGCGCAACCGCAGATCGAGTTAACGACTACCATCGTCGTTCCTTTTTCTGCCACAGCCGCATCAACCTCAGCGGCGCTGCGAAGCTCCGTCAAGCCGGCGCGAGTCAACTCTTCGCGCATAGGAATCAACATAATCTCTGGATACATACATTCTCCCTTTGGACCTTACGGTCGCACGCGGGTGAAAGCCGCGCCTCTATGGATTGTACGGTTTCCAACCCCACTCCGCCACCCGACGCCACCGTCGCTCCCATACTCCGCTGTAATACCATCAAGCCGTGCCATCTTCCACCAGCCCCGACCTTGGCGGTCAGCAACTCAACGTCCAGCAGAACGTCCCGCTCGCGCCCCACACCACCTTCGGGATCGGCGGGCCTGCCCGCTACTTCTGTCGCGTAACCAGTGAGACCGAACTCCTTCAAGCCATTTACTTTGCAGAAGAGAAAAATCTGAGTCTCTTCACGCTCGGGGGCGGCTCCAACCTGCTCGTTCCAGACGCAGGCTTTGATGGACTCGTCATACAGATTGGTTTGGAAGGCCCAATCTTCTCGAACCTCGTCGATCAAACCGCAACGGTCCGATTTCAAGTTCCCGCTGGCCACGATTGGGACTACTTCGTGCAGAAGACCTGCGAAGGGCAGGGCTATACCGGGGTAGAGTGCCTGGCCGGAATCCCCGGCACCGTCGGCGGAACTCCAGTCCAGAACGTCGGAGCGTATGGCCAGGAGGTCGCTCAGACTATCCACTCCGTTCGTGTCCTGGATCTTGAAACCCACGCCTTCGAAGACCTTCCTGCGAAGCAATGTGACTTTGGCTATCGCAGCAGTATCTTCAACACCAGGCACCGCGGCCGATACATTGTCACACAGGTAGAGTTCGACTTTGACCTCGACGCTAGACCCACTCTCACCTACGCCGACCTCAAAAACCACTTCGCCAACGCAACAGCCCCGCCCGCCCCACTGGACATCTATCACGCGGTCCGCGAGATTCGTCACCGCAAGGGCATGCTCCTCGTCGCAGGCGAGCAGGACTGCCGCAGCGCCGGTTCGTTCTTCAAGAACCCCATCGTCCCGGCCACCATCCTCAACTACATCGCCGCCACGCTCGACCTCGATCCCACCATCATCCCCAACTGGCCTGCCCCCAACGGCCAGATCAAGCTACCCGCAGCCTGGCTACTCGAGCGCGCCGGCTTCCACAGAGGTTTCGCCCTCGGCGAGGCTGGAATCTCCTCCCGCCACACCCTCGCTCTCATCAATCGCGGCCACGCCACTGCCGCCGACATACTCAAACTCCGCGATCGCATCCAGCAGGAAATTCAGGAGAAGTTCGGCATCCACCTTGAGCAAGAACCCATTCAACCCGGCACCTGACTTCGCGTAGCAAAGCTATCGCCCCAAACGCCCCAGCAGCCGTTCCCGCTCCTCCGCCAGCACCACCTCCACCGGTCCCTGCGCGACCACCCGCCCATCCGCAATCTTCACCACATCCGGCAGGAGCTGAAACGCCTCTGCCACATCATGCGTCACCGACACCACCTGGATCCCGCGCTCCGTCACCCAACTCCAAAGCTCCGGCAGAATCGTATCCCGCAACCCAGTATCCAGCCCGGCAAACGGCTCATCCAGCAACAGCAGCGTGCTCCCCAGTGGACCAGCAGTAGACGCCGCCAGAACCGCCCGAGCCGCCGCCACCCGCTGCCTCTCGCCTCCACTCAAATCGCGCGGCATCCGCTTCGCCAACCCCTGCACCCGGAAAACCGCCATCACCTGTTCAGCGACCTCGCGCTCCTGCTCCCGCTGCAGACCCCACCCCCCGCCGTACAGCACATTCGCCTGCACGGTCATGTGCGGAAACAGTCGTGCACTCTGCGCCGCGCTCCGCACCGGCCGGGCATGGGCCGGCACAAAGATCCCAGCCGCAGCATCCACCAGCACCGTCTCGCGGTACGCAATCCGTCCCACCTCGGGCCGCACAAATCCAGCAATCGCCCGCAACAACGTCGTCTTCCCGCTGCCGGACGGCCCAAACAGCACCGTCCACGGAGCCGTCAAGCGCAGGTCCACATCCACCAGCAAAGCTCCCACCCGGTGACGCATCCGCAGAGCCAGCAAGCTATCGGACGACATCCGCCTGCCCCCCATCCTGTACGCGCGACCCCGGCACCAGGTAGATCACCATCAACGCCACCATCGCAAATCCCACCAGCACTAAAGCCGTCCGGTTCGCCGCCGCATAATTCCCATCCTGCACCAGGTCGTAGAGCGAGATGGACAACGTCCGCGTAGCTCCCGGAATATTCCCCCCCAGCATGAGCACCACGCCAAACTCCCCCACCGTATGGGTAAAGGCCAGCACCGCGCTGGTCAGCAGGGAAGCCCGTGTCATGGGTAGCACCACGCTCCAGAAGACCCGCCCTGGCTTCGCGCCCAACCCCGCTGCGGCCTCGACATACTCCCGCTCGACCCCGCTAAACCCCGCCACCAGCGGCTGCACCGCAAACGGCAGGCTATAGATCACCGACCCCACCAGTAACCCCGTAAAACTGAATGCCAAAGGATGCCCCAGCACTCGAATCAGAAATCGCCCCGGACCCGTCAACGGCCCCATCGCCACCAGCAGATAGAACCCAATCACCGTAGGAGGCAGCACCAGCGGCATCGCCACCGCAGCTTGCACCAATGCCCGCGCCCACCCGCGCCCCGAAGCAATCCACCACGCCAGCGGCAGAGCCACCAACAGCAGAATCGCCGTCGTACTCAATGCCAGCCGCAATGTCAGTCCTAACGCCTCAAAGTCCATGCAAGCGTAAGTCTATACATCCTCACTTCGTAGCGAAGGTGATTTACCGAACCGGTGCCAGCCCAAACTCATGCAGATGACCCTGCACATCCGATTCCAGCAGCCAATCTAGGAATTTATGCCCCTCTTCCTTACGCCCTGCCTTCAGCACCACCCCGCACTGCCGAATCTCCGGATACACCTTCGGCACCAACACAAACGTCCCAACCTCTTTGAAATGCTGTGAGCTCGCCAGCGTCAGCGAGATCAGCCCCGCCTGCGCATTGCCCGACTCCGCAAACTGTCCCGCCTGCGCCACATTTTCGGCCGTCACCAGCCGCGACTTCACCGCCTCGTAGATCTTCAATTTGGTCAACGCACTCTGCGCCGCACGGCCATACGGAGCGCGCAGTTCATCGGCAATCGCCAGTGACTTCATCTCCGGCCCGCTCAGCTTCTCCATGCTGATCGGCTGCAGCGGCGAGTCCTTCCGGGCCCACAGCACCAGCGTCCCCTTGGCATAGGCCACCGGAGCCGTCATATCCGCCAGCCCAGCGGCCACAATTTTCTCCGGAAACACAAAGTCCGCCCCCAGAAAGACATCCACCGGAGCGCCGTTCAAAATCTGGTTGGCCAGCGTCCCGGAGGAGCCGTAACTCACGACAAGTTTGATGCCGGCCTTCTTCTCATACGCTGCCGCAAACGCCGGCATCACCGGCTGCAGATCAGCCGCAGCAGCGACCCGCAGCTCCTTCACCGGCTGCGCATGAGCGTCTCTGGACGCACCTGCAAAGCACAGCAGGAACACACTAAGACACGCGCTAATAGAAGCCAAGGTGGGCATGAGCTTGGGTTTGCTGCAACGTATACGGTAGGCTAGTAGAGAAAATGATCGCATCAACACACAATCTTAGATGCACCGAATGTGGCAACAGCATCGCGCCCGAGACCGTAAACGCCAACTTTCGTTGCCCGCTCTGCAATGGCCTCTACGAGGTCTGCTACGCCTGGTCGTCCAAACCGGCCGGCAGCATTCCCGCGGACCCTGCTGGAAATCTGCCCAATCCCAGCGCCCTCCGCTGGCTCTGGCAGGAGCGTCGCTCCTCCACCCTCGCCGTGGATCAGTCCGGCGTCTGGCGCTTCCGCGACCTGCTGCCCATCCTCAAGAACCCTGACCACGCCGTCACTCTGCGCGAGGGCAATACGCCCCTCTACGACCTGCCCCGTTGCGGCAAAGCCGTCGGCCTCGACTGGCTGCTCGCCAAGCATCAGGGAATGAACCCCACCGGCTCCTTCAAGGACACCGGCATGACCACAGCCCTTTCCGTGGCCGCCGAGCGTGGCTTTGAGTGGGTCGCCTGCGCCTCTACAGGAAATACCTCTGCCGCCATGGCCGCCTACGCAGCCCGCGCCGGCCTCCGCTCTATCGTCTTCATCCCGGAAGGCAAGATCGCCTGGGGCAAGCTCTCCCAGTCGATGGACTACGGCGCCCTCACCCTTCAGCTCAAGACCGACTTCGACGGCTGCGTCGATATTCTCAACCAGCTTGTCAAGCGTTTCCCCATCTACTTGCTCAACTCCGTCAACCCCTATCGCCTCGAAGGCCAGAAGACCCCCGCCTTCGAGATGGTCGAGCAGATGGACTGGCAGGTGCCCGAGCACATCATCGTCCCCGGCGGCAACCTTGCCAACTCCGCCGCCCTCGGCAAGGGCTTCATCGAGATGCACCAGCTCGGCCTCATCCCCCACACCCCCAAGATCAGCATCATCCAGGCCGAGGGAGCGAACCCGCTCTACCGCTGGTTCATCGACTCCAACCGCATCATGCGGCCGGTCACAGCAGACACCCGCGCCACCGCCATCCGCATCGGCAACCCGGCCTCATGGCGCAAGGCAGCCAACGTCATCGACGAGCTGGGCGGCTGGTGCGAGCAGGTTTCCGAGCAGGAGATCGCCCTCGCCAAGGCAGAGATCGGTGCCGAAGGCATTGGCTGCGAGCCCGCCTCCGCTGTCACCTACGCGGGCCTCAAGAAGCTGGTCGCCCTCGGCAAAGTCACTCGCGAGCAGCGCACCGTCCTCATCCTCACCGGCCACACCCTTAAGGACTCGCAGTACACCATCGACTACCACCGCAACGAGCTCCTCACGGCAGCGGAGTACGCCCAGATCCCATCCGCCCAGCAGGCCCAGCACGCCGCCCTGCGCAAGCCCCCCATGGTGCTCGATGCCAACCCGGACACCGTCCTCCGCGCCCTCGAAGCCCATATGCACCTCAACAACACCCCGTTACCCGCATGAGCACGACTGCAACGCCGTTCCACTACAAGCTCCCTGCGACCTCCGCGAACCTGGGGCCGGGCTTCGACGCCCTGGGTCTCGCCATGGCCCTCTACCTCACCGTAGACGCTATTGCGGCACCCGACTTCGCCATCGAAGCCACCGGCCGCGACGCAGCCCTCTGCGCGCAACTCGAAAACAATCTCATTCTGGACACCTACCGCGAGGTCCTTGCTACCCAGGGAAGGGAAGCCACCCCCCTCCATCTCAAGCTCCAGAACGAGATTCCCCTCGGCATGGGCATGGGCTCCAGCGCTGCGGCTCTGCTCAGCGGAGTCCTGCTCGCCAACCACTTCGGCAATCTCGCCTGGTCCAACCAGCAGATTCTCGAAGAGGCCTGCCGTCGGGAAGGCCATCCGGACAACGTAGCCGCCTGCTGGCTGGGCGGAATGACCTCCTCAGCAATGCCGTCATCCTCAGTCATTACAGCGACCTGCGGCCAGGATCTTGATTGGCGCTTGATGGTTTGCCTGCCTCCGGCCAGCCTCTCCACCTCCAAGGCCCGCGCCCTGCTCCCACCCACCTACTCCCGCGAAGACGCCGTCACCAACGTCCAGAACACCGCCCTGCTGGTCTCCGCCTTCGCCCAGAACCGCCCCGAACTGCTCCGGACCGCCATGGGCGACCGGATCCACCAGCCCTACCGCAGCCAGGCCTGCCCGCTGCTCCCGCTGCTGCTCCCACTCAATACCCTCGCCGGGGTCTACGGAGTCGCCCTCAGCGGTGCCGGACCCTCGGTTCTGCTGATTACAGATCGCTCTACCCCCGTAGAATCGATCCTCGCGGCAATCCGCGCCGCTGCCGGCAATCCTTCATTAGAAGTCCTGGTAACGTCCATCGCAATGGGCGTAATTCCAAGGCTCATAACACTTTAGTCAAGGCAGTAACCATCCGGAAGGTTACTAAAGATTCCTTTACGGAATGCTTGTGGATAAGTATTTTATGGGAGTGGGCAGTTCTGGGGAGGGCTGCTACGCCGCCCGTTGACCCCTTAATAGGGGTCCGGGCGTTTGCTTTTGCATCCTGCAAAAATCCGTCCAGCCATTCTCCTGAATCGACTACCCCCACAAAGCATCTATGATAGGAAGCTAGTCGTCGCTGCACCCAGCAGGAACGCACCTGGGCAGCCCGGCAGGAGGAAGTAGAAATGGCAGGTCAGTTTGTCAGCGAAGTAAATGATGCAACCTTTGAAAAAGAGGTTCTGCAGTCAGATCAACCCGTTCTCGTAGATTTTTGGGCTGCATGGTGTGGACCGTGTCGCGCCCTCGCTCCCGTCGTTGATGAGGTGGCTACCTCCTACCACGGCAAGCTCAAGGTCATGAAGATGGACGTAGACTCCAACACCGCTACCCCTATGCGCTACGGCATCCGCGGCATCCCCGCATTGCTGATCTTCAAGGGCGGCAAGGTAGCAGACCAGATCGTTGGCTTCGTCCCCAAGGACACCATCGACAAGTCAATCCTAAAAGTACTCGCGTAAGTCACGACAGCACCAAGCATCGAGAAACGGCCCGGCACTTTCACGCTGGGCCGTTTCCTTTTAACCTCCACGGAACCGCAAGCTCCAACATCCAGATCTCAGCAACTCTCTCGACTGCCGTTACACTGACGTAATGCTGGAGTGGATGCTCTTCCGCGCAATCATGGTGGCCTTCTTCATTCTGGCCACCAGCTTCTTCGTCGCTGCCGAGTTCGCGCTCGTCAGCGTCCGGGAGACCCGCATCGAGCAGTTGATCGCCCTCGGACGCCCCGGCGCCCGCACCGTCCTCAAGCTCAAGCACTCCATCGACGAGTTCCTCCCCGCCGTCCAGTTCGGTGTCACCCTCGCCAGCCTCGCGCTCGGCGGAATCGGTGAGCCTGCTGTCGCCGAGATCATCCTCCGCATCATGGCCTCCTGGTTCATGG
>JANYER010000319.1 GCA_025359825.1 Granulicella sp. | reverse complement strand
CCGCGAGATCGACCTCCTCGTCGAAGGCGAATCCGAAGAAACCGAACTCCTCTGGCAGGGCCGAACCCCGCTCCACGCCCCAGAGATAGACGGCAAAGTCCTCATCAACGACTTCGGCCCCCACGAGACCCTCGTCCCCGGCACCTTCTACCGCGCTCTCATCACCGAGTCCCACGACTACGACGTAGTAGCCCGCATCCTTGAGTAACGAACTCAACGGTCAATTCCCTCGTATAACTGCTGTATGCGCTCTTTCACTATCGCCACAGCTCTTCTTTTAGCCTCGATTCCCGCCCTTGCGTAGGATCTGCGACTGGTCCATGCGACGATCTACACCGCTCCCGGTCAGCCACCGATCACCGACGGTGCCATCCTCGTGCACAATGGAAAAATCAAAGCCATAGGCCGCACCGCGTCCATCAAAGCTCTTCATGGGAGCAGCCTCGCCGTCGACTACAATTGCACGGGCATGGCCATCACCGCCGGCTTCTGGAATAGCCATGTCCACATCCTGCCTCCCGAGCTGCTTCACGCCGAGCGCACACCCGCACCGGCGCTCACCGCACAACTCCAGACCATGTTTACTCGCTGGGGCTTCACCACCGTCTTCGATCTCGGCTCGGTGCTCTCGAACACCAATCTGATTCGTTCACGCATCGCCGGCGGCAGCGTTTCGGGCCCACGCATCCTCACCGTAGGCGAGCCCTTCTGGGGCGCCAACGGGACTCCGGTCTACGTCAGGCAATACCTCATCGACAACCACATCTCCCTTCCAGAGACAACGTCCGTCTCTCAAGCGACCTCTCGGGTCGATCAGCAGATTCACAACGGCGCCGACGGCGCTAAAATCTTCGCTGGCTCCATCGAAGAGAGTGGCGTTCTCCTTCTTCCGCCCGAGATCGCTCGCGCTGTTGTCGACGAGACACACAAAAACCACCGTCTCGTCTTCTCCCATCCCTCCAGCATCAAAGGCGTGGAGCTCTCTCTCGACGCAGGGGTGGATATCCTCGCGCACGTCTCCACCTTCGAAGGTCCATGGCAGCCCCCACTCCTCGAACGCATGAAGGCTGCTCATATCAGTCTCATCCCTACCTTGACCCTCTTCGACGTCGAAGCCAGAAAGTCCGGCCTCTCGGAACAGGCAGCGCAAAGTCTGATCCATCTCGCCGTTAGCCAGCTTCACGCTTACGCATCCTCTGGCGGCCAGATTCTCTTCGGCACCGACATCGGCTACACAGACCACTACGATACCTCCGAAGAGTTCAAACTGATGTCGCAGGCCGGAATGACCTTCCCGCAGATCCTTGCCTCACTCACCACCGAGCCCGCAACACGCTTCGGCTACTCCTCCCACAGTGGAACTCTCGCCCCAGGCATGGATGCCGACTTAGTTGTGCTCAACGCAGATCCCGCCGCCGACATCACCGCGCTATCCAGGATCGTATACACCGTCCGTTCCGGGAAAATCCTCTACTCGAACCACTAAATCAACTCGGACCGCCCAGTGCTGCATCCCTATCAACCACGTCCAGGAGACGATCTTCGCGCCAGTTGTGGCGCGAAGATCGTTACAGTCCAGAAGTTTTGTAGCTTCATACTTCAAAATAAGCGTTGATAAGATTTTTTTCTTGGCGTCAGCCTGTCGATTATTGGTGGTCTTATTCGTTATTGGCCTAAGGCTTTGCCGTATTGTTAGCCCGGTTGCCATCAGGAATCCGATGCTCCGGATCGATCGTCACTTCAACGATCTTCTTCGTCGTCGGCAGCGGCATGATGTACGTCGCCTTCAACATCCAGGTCTCAGCCGGCACCTTGATCTTCAGGTCTGTCCCATCCTCATACTTCGCCTGCACCCACGCCGGCAGAACCAGTTGCCCGTTCTGCTCAATCGTGACATGCGCGCCCTTCGATGGGTCAGCCGCGTCGTTGTACTTCAAGTCCTTCGCAGCCATATCCAGGGTCCAGTTGTTCTCATACCAACCCCGCCAGAAGTAGCTCAGGTCTTCTCCACCTTCGCTCTCCATCTCACGGAAGAAGTCAGACGGTGTCGGATGCTTGTAGGCCCAGTCCGAGGTGTACTTGCGGAACGCGCGGTCAAACACCTCATGCCCCAGGATCTCTTCACGCAGCAGATACAAACCCTCTGCCGACTTGAAGTACGTAATCGGGTGACGATACTTCTCTCGAATCGCATCCGCACGCATCAGGATCGGCGGAGCCTCCGGATCGGCATTCACCTTCGCAATCTCATCCGCCGGATACCCGCCACCCGGAGCATACTCACCATCCCGCTTCGGCCCCCAGATGCCCTTGTTGAACTGGTCCGACTCATAGATGTCGATGAACGTATTGAATCCCTCATCCATCCACGCATCACGCCGCTCGTTCGACTGCACAATCATCGGGAACCACGTGTGCCCGATCTCATGCGCCGTCACCACGAACAGTCCCTTGCCCTTGGAGTTGATTCCGTCGAACACCAGCCCCGGATACTCCATCCCGGACGAGAAGCCTGCCACGTTGATACCCGCAGGATACGGATACACATACCAGTCCTGCGAGAAGTGTTCGACTGCATCCTTCAGATACTCCGTACAGCGACCCCAGGCGTCGTCACCCGCAGCCTCAGCCGGATAGAAACTCTCCGCCAGCGAAGTCTTCCCACCCGGCAAGTTCATCTTTGCCGCATCCCAGATGAACGATGGCGAAGCCGAGAACACTACATCGCGCGTGCGGTCCATATGGTAGTGCCAAGTCATCGTACCGCCCGTCTTAGGGCGGCTCGCCGGATCGTGCACCTCATCCTTGGTCCGGATAAAGATCGTCGTATCGCTAGTCGTAGCCTGCTTCAACCGCTCCTGCTGCGTCTTCGTCAGCACCTCTGCACCGTTCATCAGCGCACCCGTACCGGCCACCATGTAGCTCGAAGGAACGGTCACATAAAAGTCATAGTTCCCAAACTCCGTATAGAACTCGTTACCCAGAAACGGCTGCGTATCCCAGCCATGGACATCGTCATACACCGCCATCCTCGGATACCACTGCGCGATATCGTAGATCGGCCCATCCTTCACATCCCCCACCGAAGTACGCCCACCCCACGGTCCCGGCACGGTGTAGTGGTACTTGATCAGAATCTTGATCGTGCCACCATGCGCTAACGGGGTAGGCAAACTAATACGCGCACGCGTGTCGCTGATGACATACTCAGCCTTCACTGGCTTCGCACCCTTACCAGTCGACAGCAACTCCATCGACTCAAACACGGTGCCCTCCGTGTTGATGTTCTCCGGCCTCTGTCGGCTGCCACCCGAGTACGCACGCGACCGTGCATCCGCGCGATACGTATTCTGCTCCACCTGCAGCCACAGGCTATTCAGCGCATTCGGACTGTTGTTCGTATAGGTAATCGTCTCGACGTTGGAGAGCACCTTCGCCGCCGTGTCGATGCTCGCATGCATCTCGTAGTCCGCCTGGTTCTGCCAGAACATCGGCCCTGGCGCACCGTCGCCACCACGGTACGCATTCGCCGGCATCGGCATCGTGTACGGCGCAAACGTCTTCAGCGGATCGTAGGTAGCAGACTTACCGCCATTGTCCGGAATCTGCGGACGCCGTCCCTGGGGAGCCTGTGCAAACAACGCTGGAGCAATAGCAAAAGTCGCTAGAAAGGCAAACGATGAAGCTGCGGTAAGCGCACGGCGCACCGCACGGTAATCCGTCATGAGATCTCCTGTGGGTCAGAACAGCGTCGGAAGCAGAATATGTCTGTATCAAAACAGTTTGCTCCGTATCGAGCAAGTCGGACAGCATCACGACCGGACCCTACCCCCACTAGAAACATCGCACCCAAAAGATCACGCGGGCCCATGACAGGCCCGCGTGAAGGTAATACCAGCGAACAAACTTCTACGCCAGGTCGAAGCGATCCAGGTTCATCACCTTCGTCCATGCAGCCACAAAGTCCTTCACAAACGTCTCCTTCGAGTCATTCGAAGCATAGACCTCTGCCAGTGCCCGCAGCTGCGAGTTCGACCCAAAGATCAGGTCCACACGGGTGCCAGTCCACTTGACCTCACCGGTCGAGCGGTCCAGCCCTTCGAACAAGCCCTCTGAAGTAGACGATGCCTTCCACTCCGTAGCCATATCCAGCAGGTTCACGAAGAAGTCGTTCGTCAGCGTCCCCGGCTGGCTCGTAAAGACGCCTTCCTTGGCCTGCCGGAAGTTCGCACCCAGCACACGCAACCCGCCAACCAGCACCGTCATCTCCGGAGCCGTCAGCGTCAGCAACTGCGCACGGTCGACCAGCAACGCCTCTGCCGGACTGGTGTGTCCCAGCCGCAGATAGTTGCGGAAGCCATCCGCCGTCTGCTCCAGCACCGCGAACGAGTGAACATCCGTCTGCTCCTGCGAAGCGTCCGTACGACCCGGCGCAAAAGGAACCGTCACATCATGGCCAGCCTTCTTCGCCGCTGTTTCCACAGCCGCGCAACCGCCCAGCACAATCAGGTCAGCCAGCGACACCGTCTTACCGGTGGCGTTGAACTCCTTCTGGATCGCCTCCAGCACAGGCAGCACCTTTGCCAGCACCAGCGGCTGGTTGACCTCCCAGTTCTTCTGCGGCTCCAGGCGAATGCGTGCACCATTCGCACCACCACGCTTATCCGAACCGCGGAACGAAGCAGCCGAAGCCCACGCCGTTGCAACGAGCTGCGAGGTCGTCAGACCCGAAGCCAAAATCTTCGCCTTCAGTACAGCAATCTCAGCCTCACCGATCAGCGCATGCTCCACCGCCGGAACAGGGTCCTGCCAAATCTGCGGCTCAGCCGGAACCAGGTTGCCCAGGTAACGGACAATCGGGCCCATATCGCGATGCGTCAGCTTGTACCACGCACGCGCAAACGCATCCGCAAATTGGTCCGGGTTCTCCAGGAAGCGCTTTGCAATCGGCCCGTAAATCGGGTCCACACGCAACGCAATGTCCGACGTAAACATAATCGGAGCATGACGCTTCGAGCCATCATGCGCATCCGGCACCGTCCCTGCACCAGCGCCCGCCTTGGGCGTCCACTGGTGCGCACCGGCTGGGCTCTTGGTCAGCTCCCACTCGAACCCCAACAGGTTTTCGAGGTAATTGTTGTCCCACTTGGTCGGCTCCGTCGTCCAGGCACCTTCCAGGCCGCTCGAAATCGTATCCGCGCCCTTACCCGTGCCAAACGAATTCTTCCACCCGAAGCCCTGCTCTTCAATCGCAGCGCCCTCCGGCTCAGCACTCACATGCTTGTTCGGGTCGGCAGCACCATGCGCCTTACCAAACGTATGTCCGCCCGCAACCAGCGCGAATGTCTCTTCATCATTCATCGCCATACGGCCAAACGTCTCGCGAATGTCGCGCGCCGAAGCCAGCGGATCAGGCGTGCCATCCGGCCCTTCCGGATTCACGTAGATCAGTCCCATCTGCACTGCACCCAGGCGGTTGTCGAGCTGGCGATCGCCTTCGTAGCGATCATTGCCCAGCCACGTATGCTCGGAGCCCCAGAAGATGTCCTCCTGCGGAACCCACACATCGGCGCGTCCGCCACCAAAACCAAACGACTGCAGCCCCATCGAATCCAACGCGACATTGCCGGTCAGAATCATCAGGTCGGCCCACGAAATCTTCTTGCCGTACTTCTGCTTGATCGGCCAAAGCAACCGGCGCGCCTTATCCAGGCTTACATTGTCCGGCCAGCTATTCAGCGGAGCAAACCGCTGCGTCCCCATACCCGCGCCACCACGGCCATCGCTGATGCGATACGTACCGGCGCTATGCCACGCCATACGAATAAAGAACGGGCCGTAGTGACCGTAGTCCGCCGGCCACCAGTCCTGCGAGGTCGTCATCAACGCGTGCAGGTCCTTCACCACTGCATCCAGGTCGAGGCTCTTAAACTCCCTCGCGTAGTCGAAACCCGGCTCCATCGGATTGGCCAGCGCAGTGTTCTGGTGCAGAATTTGCAGGTCCAGCCGGTCCGGCCACCACGCTGCATTCATCCTGATCCTGCGCGACGTTGTAGTCACTGCGCCGGCCATCGGCGACTCCGTCGCATTCGCACTTCCGTTGCCGTGGACTACTGGGCACTTCGCTTCATTCGACAAGTTTTGCTCCTCATTCCCGGGGACACACGCCCCGCTGCTGTCCTACGTTCTTGATACAAGTCTCCACCCAGCCTTCGGATGAATCCTCCAAAACTTCCACCAACTAAACCGCAGAAACCACTCGCGAACTATTCTGTGAAGCCCGTCGTGGGACGCACTTCGTACATAGCCCGCGCACAATCAACTCGCACTCCCGCACGATCCGCTTCCCCAACGACTCCGAGCCCGGCTGCGGCACTGTATACCAGTCAATGTCCTCCACCTTGCCGCACTTGTCGCAGATGAAGTGGTGATGCTGCGCGCCCTTCGCATCGAACCGCGCCGCGCGGCCTTCCATCGCCACCTCACGCACCAGGCCAGCCTGCACCAGGTCGCGAAGATTGTTATAGGTCGTGGCCCGGGAAGAGCGCGGGTCCAGCCTGTTCACACCTTCAAAGATCTCCGCCGCCGTAGGATGCCCCGCGTGCTCCATCAGAAAAGACATCACGCTGTAGCGTTGCGGTGTGCACCGCAACCCACTGTCTTCCAGGCACTGCTTGATCCCTTGAGCATCCATAGCAATTAGATTATGTCTAATATGAAATTTTATCAAGACACCGATTGTGTGCCCGATCCGTCAAAGACTCCTGCCTCTAGAAAGTCGTCGCAGTTCGCGTCATGGCCCCTGGAGCGTTCCTCATCTCTTCTTACGGCCAAGCCCCTGGACAACAGTCCACGAGACATACCCGTAATCGATCGTCCGCGTTTCTATCCCAATGAGATCGAAACCAACGCCTTCGAATAAGGCTCGCACTCCTGGAGAGCTGTATTGGTTCACATGCTCGTGAAGGTGAAGACTTCGCGATGCTCCAGTCAACTTCAAGCTTGCGATCTCTTCATCGTGGATCTCCTGTGGAACCTCCAGATAGAGATAGCCGCCGGGTTCCACCAGCTCGCTCACGCTCTTCACGAGCGCCAGTGGATACATCACATGCTCCAACACATGAGAGATCTGGACATACGAATAGAGCCCCAGATCTTCGGCAGACTTAATTCTCGTAACGCCGGGTGCCGGTGGGTAGTTGGATACCTCGAACACGTACTTTTTTGCAGGAATGTCGGGAAGAAACTTCCCGTCGGCACCGCCATAGTCCAGCATTGCAAATTCCTCTATTATTTCAAATTTTCCGTCGAGCCAGCGCGTCAAGTCCCGGACTCGAATTTCGGCCTCCGCCGCCAATCCAATGTGTTGAGCGGTGTATGCGTAGGACGGCTCGTAGTGAATTCGTTCCCGGTTGTAGGAGTCGGAACGGTAATCCGCATAATGGTTCGTGAGCCATTCCTCAGGCAGCACGTACTTCATCTGAAGAAACGAGCATGTTAGACATATTTCGAGTTCAACCACTGCTGTCGGTGGATAGAGCCTGTCAAAAAAAAGCTTTCCCAGCTTCAGAGACTTTCGCAGCATGATTTTGATCGGGTTGCGGGCCGAAAGTGAACCCAATTCCATTTTGTAAATGCGCTTCAGAAAAAAAGGCGCTATCGCTCCAACAAAGCCAAGATTTTTAACCTGAGTTGAATCACAATTACGGCAGATGTTCATTCGTAGTACCTCTCGGGAAAGTGAAATTGTGCGATTGGGGTCTTCTCTGGGAATCGGGCCGAATCATTCCATTACCCACGTCTCGCTTTCTTGCGCGGGAGAGCTTCCTTAAGTCGTACCATCCGTTGTATCAATCTACTAGAGATAGAGGTGCGTCGAAGCCTCCGGCTTTTAGTTCTCGAAAAATCCCCATCGTCTAAGATCGTCCCAACCTTATGCCGAAATCTCCCGCACCCGTAACCCGCTGCTCCTGGGCAGGCAGCACCACCCTCATGCAGGACTACCACGATCAGGAGTGGGGCGTCCCCATCTACGACAGCCGCGCCCTGTGGGAGAAGCTCATGCTCGACGGCTTCCAGGCCGGCCTCTCCTGGAGCATCATCCTCCGCAAGCGTGAAGCCTTCCTCAAGGCCTTTCACAACTTCGATCCCGAGATCGTAGCCCGTTTCACCGAGAAAGACATCCTCCGCCTGATGCAGGACGAAGGAATCGTCCGCGCCCGCACCAAGATCGAAGCCACCATCGGCGGTGCCCGCGCCTTCCTCGCCATCCAGGATTCCATCGAAGACTTCTCATCGCGCATCTGGAACATGGCGGGCGGCAAACCCCTCCAGCACACCGGCCCCGTCCTCGCCCAGACCTCGCTCTCCGTCGAGATCTCCAAGACCCTTAAGAAGCAAGGCTTCAAGTTCGTCGGACCGGTCATCGTCTACGCCTGGATGCAGGCCGTAGGCATCACCAACGACCACGCCGAAACCTGCTTCCGCCGCAAGTAAGTCCAACCTAAGGCTCCAGAAGCCGCCAAAAAGTCGTTGCCTTGAAAGGGAGCGGCTTCAGCCGCTCCGTAAGGACACAAAACCAATGTGGCTTTAGCCACGGAGGGAATGCTTCCAGAGGGGTGAAGACTTTTTCAACACCCTTTACAGCCAAGAATGCCTCCACGAAACCATAGCGATCCTCAAACATCTAATTGTTGAACTCGTCGAACCCAGCAGCACCATCCAGAAAAACAGGACAAGCACCATGCCCACACCCAAAGCACTCTTCTGCCCCACCTGCCGCAAAGTAGTCCTCGCTACTGACGACTACTTTCCCTTCTGCTCCGACCGCTGCCGCATCCTCGATCTCGGCAAGTGGGCTAGCGGCGACTACAAGATCTCCACCCCCATCCAGGACCCCGACCTGCTCGAGGAACTGGCCCGCGCCAACGCCCAACGCCATCCCAACGGAAGCGACGAAGACTAGACAGTATTGATCCAGACCGGTGCTCTATCTCTAGACCGGGTCATAGATTATTCGATGGGCGTCATATTTTCTCCGGCCTGGTTTCATTTTCCGGCCTGGTTTCTACGCTGGCCGGATTGAATCCAAAAGGACAGCGAAAGGGCACCCCTTCAGAGGCCGGCATACCCACCATCGCCACTCACCTTCGCGTTGTGGAAGGCACTCCTTCAGGGCTGGCATCTTCATCCTCGCCACTAATCTTTGAGTAGCGGAAGGGCACCCCTTCAGGGCCGGCATATTCATCCTCGCCACTAATCATTGAGCAGCGGAAGGGCACCCCTTCAGGGCCAGCATATTCATCCTCGCCACTAATCTTTGAGTAGCGGAAGGG
>JANYER010000301.1 GCA_025359825.1 Granulicella sp. | reverse complement strand
GTCGAGGATGCCGTCGGAGAGGGCGGTCTGCTGGAGCTGTTGCTGGGCGCGGGCACGGGTGTCGGACTCGAGGTTTTGATCGACAGGGACGAGGAGGCCGGTGGAACGGGCGTAGACGCGGGTGTGCTGGTTGTCGAGGGTGGTGACGAAGAGCTGCGAGGCGGGCAGGTTGACGTGGATGCTGCGGGTGCCGTTGGACTCGGTGATGCGGACGTCTTCGGGCTTGAGTAGGGCGAGATCGATACCGGCGATGGACTGGCCGTGGACGACGAGGAGGATGCGGTCTCCGGCGAGGAGGTCGGGAAGGATGGGACTGGACTTGTTGCCTTCGACGACGGTGTCGAGGGAGTACACGACGGTCTCGAGGCGGTTGAGGCGCTGAATCTTCTGGACGACAGCGGGGACGGAGGTGTCGAAGGATGAGGTGCGGCCGGTGATGGCGGTGGCGACGCGGGCGAGGATGCCGGTGGTGGCCTGGCGGAGGAATACGACCATGGCGGCAGCACCCAGAATGAGGGCGAGCAGGAAGGGGAGGAAGGTGCCGGAGGAGGAAGAACGGCCGGATGAGTACTGGGTGGTCATGCTTGCGATTCCTCTAATTTGTCTTGAAGGTTTCTTAATTCCTAAGATGCAGGATATGCCCGATTGCTCTCAGGAAGACTGTTATCTGTGCTCTACGGGTTGAATTTTGATTACGGCAGCAGTTGGGCGGGTGGCGCTGGAGTTGCGTTGACGATATAGAGCGTCGTGATTGGCGGGCCAAGCCAGGTGCGATAGGTGATGGGTGCAAACGCTGTGGCACCGAAGCATACTCCGGGATCGAAGGCGAGGGTAAAGCGTGGCACGACCGCGGGGAGCAACTTGGTGAGGAACGGTGTGCAGAGGGTGGGGAGAGTTGTCTGGGGAGGGTGGTAGGCGTCCTGAGGGTTCTGAATACGGGGATCGTTGATATAGCCCGAGGTTTCGATCTGGGTCCAGCCGTTGTACTCGAAGCCACCATCGAGGGCAGTGGGTGGAACTCCGGTGCTGGTGATTTCATGGATGGCGGCGAGGCGGGCGCGATACATGGCAAAGGTATCGTGGGTGCCGGCGACGGAGAATGCGGCGACCGGGAGCAGGAGGATGAGACTGATGGCCGGGACGTTGGGGCGAACGCGAGCCTGATAGTAACGCAGGAGTGCGAGGGCTGCAAGCATGAGGAGTGGCAGCAGATAGCGGTCGAATAGTTCTCCGTATGCGGCCCTGGGGAGGAGCAGGCCCAGGTAGGCCAAGGTAAAGGGTCCGAGGAGAATAGCCAGAGTCTGACTGGAAGGTTGCGCGGTTGTTTCGGGTACGTGGAAGGGTGTTTTGAAGGAGGTGCGGAGGGTGGCGAACAAGGCGAGAATGCCTGCAATGGCTGCGCCGGTGATCAGGAGCCGCACCGCGAATTCCAGAACGATGGGGCGTGGGCTGTGAAGGGGTGTTCCATCCACCAGGCCGTAGACGGTGACGTAGTTGCCGAGGTAGGGTGCCAGCCAAAAGATGAGTTTATGGCGCTGTCCTTGAACGAGGGCAAACAGTATCGCGCACGCCGCTCCGAGGGAGAACCGCAGGCGGGCTACACGGCCGAAGCTGGGGGCTACGAGTACAAACAGGAGCAGCAGAGGGAGGAGAAAGAGGGGTGCATCGAAGGCAAGGCGAACGAAGTTCTGCGCTACGCTGACAGCGTTGGCGATGCCCAGGGAGCCCTGGAGGATGTGCTCCGGGACGGAGTAGGGCTGATGCTGGAACCACAGGAGGGAGAGTCCGATGGTAGCCAGGCCTGCGATATAGGCGGCGGCCCCGGACCAGAGAACACGGCGATGCCGGCGCAGGAGCCAGAGGGTGGACGGGACCATGACGAGGAAGCCGAGCCAGGCTATCTGGCGTACTGTGCCGCCGAGCGCGCTGGTTGCGACGGCGACGATGATCCAGGAGATGGTTTTGGCCTGAGATTGTGCGTCGTCTGCTTCGAGCGCGCGGAGACAGGCGTAGAGGCAGATCACGATGGAGAAGAGACCGGAGATATCGGTCATAAAGCTAAAGGTCAGCGGCAGAAAGAGCGGCGAGAGGACGATGGTCAACGTGCCGAGGGTGGCGTTCCACTCGCGCAGACCGGCGCGGACGAAGGTGCGTTGCATCAGGAAGGCGGTCGCCATGCCGATGACCATCATGGACGAGCGCACGACGGTGAAGGAGAAGCCGAATAATTTAACGAAGATCAGGGCGAAGTAAAGCTGCCAGCCCAGCATGGCGGTGGCCCAGCCGTTATAGGTGACGTGTCCGGTCTGAGCGAGCAGCTGGACGGTGCGGATGTACGACCAGTCGTCGTTCATGCCCATCTCAACGAAAGGCTTGATCGCGATAGCGCAAAGCGGAAGTGTTAGAGCACATATAAGTGCTTGCAGGCGACGACTTACTTCTAGTCTCATGAAAACCTTTTGACTGCTTCTTTTGAGACATTCTTTGGGGGAGTATCCCTATCTTAGAGGTTTCTGGGCATTGTGCCACTTGATTTTGTGAACTGTCGGCTTAAGCGTCTAATACTGGCAGTACCGGAGTAGCTGCCGGTGGCAAATGGACATTAAAACAAGGGCTGGCGAACGGTCAGACGGGTCACTGCATGAGTCAGGTTCGCAAGGTAAGTATTGGATTGGCGTTGGTGGTGCTGGTGTTGTGCGTGGCGGGGAGTTTTTTGACGCGTGGCGTGATGGAGCATCTGTCGTTTCTACGGGGGCAGAAGGGCGGCTGGAACGGGGGGGCGATGCGGCATGGGCTCGTCGACCAGCGTCCGTGGCAGACGGCGCAGGCGCTGGCTGCGTTGGCGGTTTCGGCTGAAGAGAAGGAGCTGGCTCGGGAAGCGGAGCGACTGGCGGACCATGAAGTGGACCAGGCGTTCGCGCAGTCGCTGCGGCAGGCGAGCTCGGAGACGCGGGAGTTGAAGGGGGAAGCGCTGGAGTTGCAGCAGCGGGTGACGGAGCTGCAGCAGACGGTGAAGGACGATCAGGCGCTGGTCAAGGAGTTGACGGCGAAGGCGGGGCCGACGTTGCCGACAACGGACGATGGGGCGGGTGGGGACGATCTAGATGTGGCGAAGGCACAATTGGGCCTGGACCAGAACGAGTTGTCGGACTCGATTGAGGACCTGGCGCGGGTGAGCGGGGACCAGCGGGGCGAGATCCAGCAGGAGCTGACGGCACGGGAAGGGGAGATGAAGAAGTACGACGCTGAGCTGGCGGCAGGTGGTGGAGAGCCGGCGGTTGTGTCTTCCGCGCAGTACAGGACGCTGGCGGGGCAGATGGCCGCGTGGCGGGCGCAGCGGGTGCGGCTGCAGCTACTGGAGCAGGCGGGCCAGTTGGCGAAGGCCGATGTGGCGTCGCTAACTGCGGACCATGCACGGCGGGAGGTGGAGGCCAAGGCGAGCGAGGCGAAGGACGCAGGAGCCAAGGAGGCAGGGACGATTGGGAGAGGCGCGGGCCGAGTGAAGGAGCTGCAGCGCCTGGGGTCGCAGCGATACATCTTGAGCATCGTGGACGACCGGCTGGGTGCCCAGCAGCAACTGGTGGCGCTGTACCAGCGGTGGAGCGACCAGGTGGAGCTGCAACGCAAGATCGTAATCCACCTGATGCTGCAGTCCATGGTGGCGGTTGCGTCGATTGTGCTGCTGACGCTGCTGGTGGGCTGGGGGCTGCAGCGCATGCTGGATAGGATGTCCACGGAGCGCAGGCAAAAGCAGACGCTGCGGACGATCCTCGACCTGGCGACGCAGTTGATAGGTCTGGTGCTGGTGCTGCTGGTAGTGTTTGGAGCGCCGAGCCAGATGCCGACGATTCTGGGGCTGGCGACGGCGGGACTGACGGTGGTGTTTCAGGACTTCATCCTAGCGTTCTGCGGGTGGTTTGTGCTGATGGGACGGAATGGGATTCGTCCGGGCGACTGGGCGGAGATTGAAGGGGTGGGGGGCGAGGTGGTGGAGATTGGGCTGTTCCGGACGTGGCTGCTGGAGACGGGGAACTGGACGGCGAACGGGCACCCGACGGGGCGGCGAATCTCGTTTCTGAACGGGTTCGCGATCAAGGGTAAGTACTTCAACTTCTCGACGACCGGGCAGTGGATGTGGGACGAGATCAAGGTGACGATTCCGGCTGGGGCGCAGGCGTATCCGCTGGTGGAACAGATCCGCGATGCAGCGGTGAAGGCGACGGCGGAGGACGTGTTGATGGCGGAGAAGGAGTGGAAGCGGGCCTCGCACCAGCAGGGTGATGGCGAAGGGCTGGCACAGTTCAGTGCGACGCCTTCCGTGGACCTGCGACCGGCCGGCACTGGGGTAGATGCGGTGGTGCGGTATGTGACGCGTGCCGGGGTACGGCTGGAGACGCGGAACAAACTGTTTGGGTTAGTGGTAGAGCTAATGCAGAAGGCGCGGGAGGCGGGCGAGAAGGAGAATGGCTGAGGCCGGTTGGAGCAGAGGGCGATGAAGGGCGGCAAAAATGCGATGATAGGGGGCGTGAGTCTCTCAGGGTGTAGCCGAAATATGCTTCGACTGTTCGACTGACTGCTTTGGGCTTTGTACTTTAATGGGGCGCATGGCTAAAAGGATCGACCAACTCGATGGGGTGCGGACGTTGGCGATTGGTGCGGTATTTCTGCATCATGCTTTCCATGTAAAGATGCTGTGGGCTGGAGTGGACCTGTTCTTTATCCTCTCCGGCTTTCTGATTACGGGGATTCTGATTGGCGCGAAGCAGAAGACGCTTGGTGGGTACTTTGGACATTTTTATGAGCGACGCGCGCTGCGGATCCTGCCTCCGTATCTACTGTTGCTGGTGCTGACTTCGGTGTTCTTTGGGTTGGAGTGGGCGCGACACTGGTACCTCTATCTGTTCCTGATGAATACGCTGGTACCGTTCAAGATCTACTACCTGGAATCGATTGTGGTGCTATGGTCGCTGGCGGTAGAGGAGCAGTTTTACCTGGTGTGGCCGTTTGCGGTATATCGGTTAAGCGAGACGGGAATTGCATGGATGGCCGGCGGGTTGATTGTGCTGGCCCCAGTACTGCGATGGGTGTGTACGCCGTTTTTCCGGGCGCACTGGCATATTTATAGGTTGACACCGTTTCGGATGGACTTGCTGGCAATGGGGGCGCTGCTGGCGGTGATGTGGCGTCGGCATCGCGCGAAGATTGAGAGGTACGGAATGTATGGACCTATCTTCACGGCGTTGGCGATCGGGACGCTCTTGATGCTCTCGCGGCGGGGAGGTTTCTCCACTGCGGGGAACACGCGCGAGGTCAACGTATGGGTGTATGAGTTGAGCCTGATCGCGAGCACAGGGGTGATTCTGTGGGCGTTGAGCGGACGGTATGTGGGTGTGCTGACGTGGGCGCCAATGCGCTACCTGGGACGGATCAGCTACTCGATCTATTTGATCCACGTGACGATGCTGGTGGTGGTAGGGCGGTATGTCACAACGAACTGCTGGTGGCTGCGGTCTCGATCCCGTTGATTGTTGGGTATGCGGCGGTGAGCTGGCGATGGATCGAGCAACCGGTTCTGAGGTGGAAGCGCAAGGCTGCGGAGGCCGAGACCGAGCTAGTGGGCGCAAGCGGGCAGTAGCAGGAGTTGAAAGAGTTCTCAACTCCTGCTGGTGGCTCCGTGGGTTTGGGTGAACTTACTGGGCTGGAAGTTCGGTATGGACGGCTTCGTTGACGGGCAGCGCGGTGAGGCGGTGTTGGTAGCTGGCAGCGATGAAGGCGTGGAAGAGGGGATGTGGCTCGAGGGGCTTGGACTTGAACTCGGGGTGGAACTGGCAGCCGAGGAAGAAGGGGTGGCTGGGGATCTCGACGATCTCGACGTAGGTGGCGTCGGGCGTGGTGCCGGTTAGGCGGAGCCCGGCCCCCGTCAAGATGGCTTCGTACTCGCGATTGAACTCGTAGCGGTGGCGATGGCGCTCGGAGATTTCGGTGGTTCCGTAGGCGCGGGCGGCGAGGGAATCTGGCTCCATGACGCAGGTCCAGGCCCCGAGGCGCATGGTGCCGCCCATCTCTTCGACGCCGGTGAGCTCGCGAAGTTTGTAGATGATGCGGTGGGGAGTGCCGGGGTCGAACTCGCCGGAGTTGGCGTCCTGCAGACCGCAGACGTTGCGGGCGTACTCGATGCAGGCGGTCTGCATGCCGAGGCAGATGCCGAAGTAGGGGGTACCGGACTCGCGGGCGTAGCGGATGGCGTTCAGCATTCCCTCGATGCCGCGCTTGCCGAAGCCGCCGGGGACGAGGATGCCGTCGACGCCGGCCAGCTGCTGGATGTAAGCGTTGCTGTGCGCGCCGGTGAAGTCGCGGGTATCGAGGCCTTCGGCTTCGATCCAGATGACCTTGAGCTTGAGGTTGTGGGCTAGGGCACCGTGGACCAGGGCCTCCTTGAGGGACTTGTAGGAGTCCTCATACTCGACGTACTTGCCGACGATGGCGATGCAGACTTCGTCGACAGGGTTATAAGCGCGGTGGACGAGGTCCTTCCAGAGAGAGAGGTCGGGGGTGGGGGTGTCGATGCGAAGGTATTTGAGGGCCAGAGTGTCGACGCCTTCTGCGGAGAAGGTGAGAGGGACCTCGTAGATGCTGGCCACGTCGCGGGCGGCGATGACGGCCTGCTCCTCGACGTTGCAGAAGAGGGCGATCTTGGAGCGCATCTCGCGGGGGACGGCGCGGTCGGAGCGGCAGAGGAGGATGTCGGGCTGGATGCCGATGGAGAGCATCTCCTTGACGGAGTGCTGGGTCGGCTTGGTCTTGAGCTCCTGCGCTGCAGCGATCCAGGGGATGAGGGTGACGTGGACGAAGAGGGTATTATCACGGCCCAGATCTTGTCTCATTTGTCGTATTGCTTCGAGGAAGGGGAGCGACTCAATGTCGCCGACGGTGCCGCCGATCTCTACGATCGCGACGTCGCAGTCGTGGGCGACCTTGCGCATGGCGTTCTTGATCTCGTTGGTGACGTGGGGAATGACCTGGACGGTCTTGCCTAAGTAGTCGCCGCGCCGTTCCTTGGTGATGATCTGCTCGTAGATACGCCCGGTGGTGAGGTTATTGTCGCGGGTGAGCTTGGCGTGGGTGAAGCGCTCGTAGTGGCCGAGGTCGAGGTCGGTCTCGGCGCCATCGTCGGTGACGAAGACCTCACCGTGCTGGAAGGGCGACATGGTGCCGGGGTCTACGTTGAGGTAGGGGTCGAACTTCATGAGATTGACGCGGAGACCGCGGGCCTCCAGCAGACAGCCAATGGAGGCTGCAGCGAGACCTTTTCCGAGCGAAGACACGACGCCGCCGGTTACAAAGATGTACTTTGCAGACATGTCCGCGACCTCTTTATGTTGGTTTTGAATTTGTGCAGGATGGGCACAATTAAGTATCGCAGGGTATGGCGTTGGAGGCAATGGGGGTGGCGGAATGTGCAAGTTTCAAGGGTTTTCAGCAATCCAAGAGTATGGATTGGAGATGAATTGACGTAAGCGAAGGGTTAGGCAAGGATTGATTCGATTCCAATTCGGAAAGATCGGCGTTGCGGAGAGCGATGCGGCGCGGACGAGGCAGGCGAATGAAGGCTGGACGTTTAGTGGTTCTGGTAACGACCGTGTTGGGTGCTGCCGTTGGGCAAGCGCAGGTGAATGTGCTGACGCAGCACAATGACGGTGGACGAACCGGCGCGAATATTCAAGAGACTGTACTGACTCCGGCGAATGTAAATGCGAAGCAGTTTGGGATGCTCTTTAAACGTGCGGTCGATGATCAGGTTTATGGACAGCCGCTGCTGGTTTCGGGTGTGAAGGTGAGTGGTGGTCTGCACGATGTGGTGTATGTGACGACGGTGAATAACAGCGTGTACGCGTTCGACGCGAATGCTGCGGAGGCCGAGACACCGCTGTGGCATGTGAACTTCGGGACGCCGGCGAACCTATATGACGCGCAGTTTGGCTGCCTGGATATGAATGGAAAGATGGGGATTGTAGGGACTCCGGTGGTGGGGTTGGAGGCAGGAAAGATTGGAGCCGCGCGAGGAGTGTTGTATGTTGTGGCGCTGACGGCGGTGGGGGACGGGTTCGTGCATCGGCTGCATGCGCTGGATCTGGCAACGGGTGCGGAGGTAGCCGCGAGTCCGGTGGAGATCAAAGCGAAGGACTTTCAATCGCTCTATCAGAATCAGCGTCCGGCGCTGCTGCTGGCGAATGGAACTGTATATGTGGCGTTCGGTTCGCACTGCGATCTAGGGCCTTATCACGGCTTTCTGATGGGGTATGACGCGAAGACGCTGAAGCAGATGGGGGTGTTCAATGTGACACCGACGGGCCAGTGGGGGGCGATCTGGCAGAGCGGAAATGGCCCGGCGGTCGATGCGCAGGGGAATCTGTATGTGGTTTCGGGGAATGGTCCTGCAGCGGCGGATGCGGCGAGCCAGTCGTGGGATGGGAAGGTCAATTTTACGGAGAGCTTTCTGAAGCTAAATCCGAAGCTGAAGTTGGTGGACTGGTTCACGCCGACGAATCATTTTGAGCTGGATAAGAAGGATGCAGACCTCAATACTTCGGGCGCTACTTTGATCCCGGGTACAGGGACGTTAGTGGGTGGCGGTAAAGAGGGTGAGCTCTATGTGCTGGATATGAAGCACCTGGGACATTTGGGAGACGAACATGCGTCGAGCCACTTCAAGGCGACGGCTTCGCATCTTCATAGCCTGGTCTTCTGGGAGCCGGAGAAGCGCGGCGGCCTGCTCTATGTTTGGGGCCAGAGGGACAAGGCACGAGTGTACGGAGTGCAGGACGGGCGACTCGACCCGACACCGGTGATGATGCGGAATGAGCCGAACGAAGGGCATCCGGGGGCGATGCTGTCGTTGTCGGCGAATGGGAAGCATGACGGGATTTTGTGGGCTGCGATCCATGCGACAGGGGACTCGTGGCATGAGTCTCGGCCGGGGGTGCTGCATGCGTACGATGCGATGGATATTCAGCGGGAGTTGTGGAACTCACTGGAAAGCGGTGCGCGGGATGACTGCGGAGAGTACTCGAAGATGGCTCCGCCGACGATTGCAAACGGTAAGGTGTACCTCGCGAGCTTTGGCACGCAGGACATTGGGACCGGCCAGATGTGTGTCTACGGGTTGCTGCCTGCTGGCGCTGCGCCTGCAGCTCCGGCAAAGGTGAGTGCGATGATCCATCTTGGATTGGTGACGCTACAGTGGGAGGCGGTAGCGGGGGCTCGTGCCTACACGGTGAAGAGTGTGAATAGCAGCGGAGCAACGCGTACACTCGCGGTCGGATTGGTGGGTACCGGATTGACCGGTATTCCTGCGGAAAAGGGAAGCGTGGCGTACACCGTGAGTGCGGTGAATGCAAATGGTGGGAGTGTGGGCTCGGAGCCAGTGATAGCGGTGGCAGTGCAGCCGGCAGCTACGGAGCGCGGGCATGTGGGGCACTGAGGTCTTTACGGATTAATTATGGAATTGATATGCGGCCTTTATGTCGGCGATATCGAATCTTTATGAGTTGGATGGTGTGATGGTCCTGCGTCTGGCTGAAGCCGGATTTTGCGTGAGGGTCTATGACTACCATTACTCGTTCTTCTGCTTTGCTTGAGGGTGTTTCCCGGCCAGTTACGTCTCGTCGTTTGTCTGAATGTTCATCAGCATTTTTAGGTGCGCTGCTGATGGTGACGATGTTGCTGCTGCCGGGGATGGCTGTGGCGCAGTCTACGTTTGGGAGTGTGCGCGGGGTGGCGCAGGATGATGCGGGTGGTGCTTTGCCCGGGGCGCAGTTGACGTTGCATAACGTGGGTGAGAACACGGACCGTACCAGCTTGACCGGGGCGGATGGCGGCTTTGTGC
>JANYER010000265.1 GCA_025359825.1 Granulicella sp. | reverse complement strand
GCACCCACGAATCGGGTTCCATGTTGCGTCTGTCCACTCAATGCTTGAGGTATTCGCCATAATTTCGCCCTTTCTTCGCTACCGTAATTGTAGTTATGCACAGCCGATGGTGCAAGTCTCTAATGGTAGGGCATTGACGAGCAATTGTCGCTCCGGCATTGAAAGAAGCCGTCGAGCGGCTTTAGGAACTCGTCGCGGGAGAAGTGGCGGGCGGTGATGGAGGAGATTACCTTTTCGATTTCGGCGGCGATGACGTTGCGACGGAGGAACTCGTTGTTGTTGAAGACCTTGCGGAAAATGCGCTCGGTGAGGAGGTGCTGGACGAGCATCTTCTGGATGGCGGGGTCGGTGAGGTCGGGGTTGATGGACTGGCGGCAGAGGTCGGCGAAGGCCTGGAACTTGTCGCGGAAGTCGGCGTTCTTCTTGTGCTCGGCTTCGAGGATTTTAGTGACGCCATCGGCGAGGTCGGGGATCTTCTCAGAGAACTTGAGGACCGCGTCTTCCCAATCGACTTCGTGGGGCTGGCGGTGCTCGAAGAAGAGGGTGAGGATTTCGATCAGGTTTTCGGGGCTGGAGAGGTCACAGTCGAGGGCGATGCGGTTGTCCTGGTAGAGGACGGCGCGATCGGGGGATTGAAAGATGATGTTGGTGAGCGGGTAGCCTGCGGCGACCTTCTTCTTGACCTCGGCCTGGAGGTTGTCGCTGGAGTCCTTGGCTTCCCAGAGTCCGTGGACTAGGGTGAGTTCGTCGACGAGTGCTCCGTCGGCGCGGAGCGGTTGTTTGTTGGTGCCCTTGAACTGGTACTCCTCTACGAGGTGCCAGTCGTAGGGGGAGGCGCATTTCTTGAGGAGGTCTGCGAAGGCGGAGCGGGTGTTGCCCTCGGTGATGTGGCCGCCGGAGTGGAACTGCTTGAGGGCGGCGTAGTAGTTGAGGACGGGCTTATGGCTGGACTTCAGGGGGAAGAGGGTCATCGTTCTCGGCTGGTCAGGGACTTAGGGAACGGTAGCATGGGGCGGTGGGGGAGGGGGAGTGGCTGGGTGGGGGCGTAGAGACGCTCCTCCCTCAGTGAATGACCCCACGATACTCTTCGGACTTTGTCCTGCGAGGATCATGGGGCACCCAGTTGTAGGTTGATGGTTACTTTGCCCTGGGTGTGGGTGGCGTAGGTCTGGAAGCTGGACCATGGGTATTCCGATGGATGAGAGACCAGGCCGCGAGTGGCGGGATTGCGGTGCATGTAGCGGAGTTCCTCGATGTGCTTTTCGGGGGAAAAGACGTTGAAGTCGTAGTAGCGCGGAAGCCAGAAGGGCTTTTCCGGAAGTTGCTTGGAGACAGAGCGTTTTAGGGAGCCGAGGACCGTGGAGAGTGGATGGGTGGGTGGTTCGGTAAGAAGAAGGTGGACGTGCTCGGGCATGACTACGTAGCCGAGTAGTTGAAACTGATATTTGCTCCGCATGGACTCTAGGGAGTTTTCGAAGATGGAGGCGGCACGGTCCGAGTGCAGGTGGGGGTTGCGTCCGTGACAGCTGAAGGTGATGAAGTGGAAGTCGCCTGTTTGTTGTCTTCGTTGCAGGCGTGGAGGCATGGGATGCGACTCTCCTAAAGTGAGTAACCCCACGATACCCTACGGCCTTCGTCCTTCGGGGATCATGGGGCACCCGCTAGAAGGCGGAGACGCCTTCTTCGACTACGAGGCGGTCTACGTCGATGTTGAGGGCCTGGCCTAGTTTTTTGAAGCCGTCCTTCCACTCTTCGGACCAGTAGTTTTTGTCGCTGCGGCGGAGGAGGTCATTCCAGATGTTCTGGGCCTGCCAGAGGTTGACCTCGAAGGGCAGAGTACGGAGTGTATCGGCGATGGAGAGGGCGCTGGCGAGGGAGTAGGCAGCCGGGCCTTCGCCTGCGGCTGCTGCTTCCAGACGAACCATGGCGCGCTTCATGCGCTGGCCGGCGGTGAAGCTGAGCAGGTGGTCGTCGAGGGTGATCTGGTCGCCGGTGGCGCGGTCGAGGAGCGACTCGATCTCATTGGGGTCGAAGGGGTCGGCCTCGATGGCGCGGCGGAGGCTGGCGTTGATGGCGAAGCTGGCGGCCAACGAAAGTGCCGGCGGGGGGGACATGCCGGACTCGGTGAGGAAGTGCATGAGCGAGGCGTGGTCCTCATAGATCTTGCGCAGGGAGTCCTCCATCTCGGAGAGGGTCTGGTCGAGGATGGTGCGGAGGATGCGGTGTTGCTCGTCGGCGAAGAGTGAGGTGAGGGAGTAGCCGGTGGTGGCGGCTGGTGTATTGACGCCGGTCGTTGCTGGTGCGGGTGGTGGGGTGGGGAGAGTATGCGCGATGCCGGGGAGGACTGGGCCGGACGCTGTTTCGGGTTGACCGGGTTCGGGTTGGGTGGGGTTGAGGGCGATGTGGGGTGCTGCGGCGGTCGGTACGGCGTCGGTAGCGCGGCTATCCGTTGACCGGCTATCCGTTGACCGGCTATCCGTTGAACGACGGGGGCCGAAGAAGCGGTCGATGAGGCGGATGACGTCGGGGAGGTTAGCGCGGCGGATGGACTTGCCGATCTCGGTGGAGAAGTTGGCGAAGGCTTCGATCTCGGCGGGGTCGGCGGGGTTGTAGTGCTTGACGGCAGCAGAGAGGTTCTGGTCGCCGAGGTGGAGGACGGCGAAGCAGATGGTCTCCGCCTCCTCGGTGATGCGGGAGCGGATGAGGGCGCGGCCCAGGGCGACGCGTCCGCGGCCGGAGGTGAAGACTTCGTGGGAGTCGCGATGCAGATCGAAGCAGAAGAGCTCACCATCCTCCGGGTAGCTGCGGAAGATGGAGCTGATGGCGTAGTGTGCGCCGACGGCCTCGAGGCCGATCTTCATACCGGTGACGTAGCGGCGGTAGACCTCGGCACCGTCGCCCAGCTCGGGCACATTGGATTTGGCCTGGCTGAGGATGGCGAGAAACTGGTCTTCGAGCGCGGCTCCGGGAGCGCCGAACAATTTAGTAGCGAGCTGGAGGACGCGGCCCGCGTAGGCGATGATCTGGACGGTCTCGATGCCGGAGATCTCGTCGAAGAACCAGCCGCAGGAGGTGTACATGAGCTGGGTGTGGCGTTCGAGCTCCATGAGTTCGAGTGCGATGACTCGCTCAGCGGGAGTGAGGGTGTGGGTGGCGTGGTAGGCGAAGAAGGCGTCGATGTTGGAACGGTGGAGGACGACCTGGATGTAGGCGTCGCGAGCGATCCAGAGATCGTGGAAGAGGCCAGCGGCGAGCTTCTCCGCGAGCGGTGCGGTGGCGTCGCGTAGCAGGTCGAGGGACTGCCGCAGAGGGCCGCGCCACTCCTGGTTCCATCCGGGCTTGCCGCCGTTGCAGCCGCAGTTGGAGCGCCAGCGCTCGACTCCATGGATGCAGGACCAGGAGGTGTTTTCGGCGACCTCTGCCTCCCACTGGGGTGGGAACTTCTCCAGGAACTCACCGTAGTTGGTGAGGTTGGCCTGCTTGCCTTCGTCGATCCAGTGCATGGCGTAGGAGAGGGCCATTTCGCCGTGCTTGTGGTGGTGGCCGTAGGACTCGCCATCGGTGGCGACGTGGGAGAGCTGAGGCTCGGTCTCGTCGAAGCGGAGCCCTCCGACGAGCCTGCTGCCGAAGGCTTCGCCGCTGTCGAGCAGGCCTTCAAAAGCGATGGCGCGCGAGCCGGGGCCGTCGTAGAAAAAGATGGCGATGCTGCGGCCTTCGTCGAGCTGGATGACGTAGGGATGCGTGGGGTCGCAGGTGGCGTCGGGGGTCTCAGTCCAGTTGGCGGCACCGAGTTTGCGCATGCGGGCGCACTGGATGGGGGCGAGGATGGTGAACTGGATGCCTTCCTGGGCCATGAGGTCAAGGACTTCGCGGTTGACGGCGGTCTCGGCGAGCCACATGCCCTCGGGCTTGCGGTGGAAGCGGGACTCGAAGTCGGCGATGCCCCAGCGGATCTGGGTGCGTGCGTCGCGGACGCTGGCGAGCGGCATGATGATGTGGTTGTAGACCTGCGCCATGGCGGAGCCGTGCCCGGAGTAACGCTGCTGGCTGGCCTTATCGGCATCGAGGATCATGCGGTAGGTGCGGGGAGCTTTGTCGTGCAGCCAGCTGAGCAGGGTGGGGCCGAAGTTAAAGCTCATGCGGCCGTAGTTATTGACGATGCGGATGATCTGGTTGTCGATGTCGACGATGCGCGAGGCGCCGTTGGGGGCGTAACACTCGGCGGTGATGCGGTCGTTCCAGTCGTGATACGGGGCGGCAGAGTCCTGGACCTCGACGGTCTCGAGCCAGGGGTTCTCGCGGGGCGGCTGGTAGAAGTGGCCGTGGACACAGATGAAGCGCTGCGGCGGAGGAGGTGGTTCTGCAGCGGCGGCGATTTTGAACATGCCGGACTTGGTTCTGGCCATAAGTAGTCTCAGGGTAACGCGGGTTGGAGAAAAATGGATAACGCAAAGGACGTACTAGGTAGATGCACGTTGGGGCTGGTTTTGGTTGAGGATCGGGTTTTAATGGTCTGGATGGTGTTGAAATAGGGATAAAATTGAGGCATGGTATTGCGCGTACAACAGATTGGCGATGAGTATTGCGTGATGCTGCCGCGCGAGGCGCTGGAGGCACTGCATCTGTCGGATGGGGCAGAGGTTGAGGTGCGTGCGGTGACTAAGGTTGAAGCTCCGGCAGTTGAGCATCGCTATGCCACGCTCGAAGAGGGGCTAGAGGCGTTCCGTAAAACGGAACATCTCCACGAGAACACATACCGAGAGCTGGCGAAGTAACTTGATTTTTCTTACGGTCGAGTTAGTTGAGGCTTTGCAGCGGCAGATGATCGAGAAGTAGGGCGGTTCGCATGGTTTACGCGACCGTGGACTGTTGGAGTCTGCTTGCGCTCGCGCTGAGAACACCGCGTATTACAACCCCGATTCATCGGTAAGCGATGTTGCTGCCTCGCTCGCGTGGGGCCTGATCAAAAACCATGCGTTCATCGACGGGAACAAACGCGTGGGTTTCGTGGCCATAGTTGCGTTGCTTGAACTGAATGGCTACCGACTGACGTGCTCCGAGGTGGAGGAGACGGCGATGGTGCTACAGGCGGCTTCGAACGAGATGACGGAAGACGAGTGGACGGCTTGGGTTGGCCGAAGTGTTGCGGCGGGTTAGTTGAAGTGCCACAGCATAATCTACTCAGATTCGAACTTTTTACTTTGAGTCGCTAAGTCGCAGGCGCGCCAGAGATACCAGCTGGCGATGGAGCACCAGGGCTGCCATTTTTTTGCTCGGCGGTGCATGACGTCTGGTTTGGGCAGGTCCATGGGGGTCACTTTGTCGGTGGGTTTGAGTTTGCCGAAGGTGAGGGCGAAGCCTTTGCGGACGCCGTAGTCGTTGACGGGCAGGATGTTGGGGCGGCCGAGGCGGAAGATGAGCATCATCTCGACCGTCCATTGGCCGATGCCGCGGACCTGGGTGAGGTGCTCGATGATGGCTTCATCGGACATGCGGCGGATGCGGGCGAGGGTGGGGACGGTGCCGTCGAGGGTTTTGGCGGCGAGGTCGCGGAGGGCGAGGGCCTTGTTGTGGGAGAGGCCGGCGGCGCGGAGTTGTTCGTTCGGGCAGTCGAGCAGGTGCTGGGCGGCGAAGTGCTCGTTCCGTGTAATGGGGTAAAAGGACTCGAGCAGGCGGCGATGGATGGTGGCAGCGGCCTTGCCGTGGAGCTGCTGATAGATGATGGATTCGGTGAGGGCCTCAAAGGGTGAGGTAGTGCTGGAGAGGCGCATGGTGAAGGGGCCGGCGCGCTCGATCAGTTTGCCGAGTTTGGGGTCTGCGGCGGTGAGTTCGCGGATTGCGAGAGGGATATCGTAGCGGGGTGGCCGAGGCTTAGAGAGAGGACGCATGCGTAGTGACAGTATGCATCCATTCTGCATCCTCAGAATGGTCGAAACGGCTTGGTGAAATAAGGACCAACTTAGTCCGAAATTACTGGAAAGATTCGTCTCCTCCAAGATGATTTTCGAACTAAAGAATTGGGACTATATCGCGCATGTTGTGTGAAATCGGTGCGATGGAGAGGGTGATGCACGACATGTAGTGCATGTAGAGATTGCTGGGTTGTTGTGATGGGATCGGATTGAAAGAGAAACGGTTACGGTATTCGGACGTGCTGTTGGCAAAGCATTTCCTGTTGCGATAGTCTGGAGTTCATAGGCATAGCGTGTGGGGCATACCTTTCTGTATGTCCTTAACCCTCGACCCGTTGGACGACTCGGACTAGCAAACAGTAGTAGCGACCCGACTGGACAGCGATTTTCCGGCCTTTGTTCAGGTAATGCAGAGGAAGCAGGAACGCACTCATGGCGCAAGTTTTTGACCGCAGTTCGAACGCGTTGGCTCGATTCAGCTTGGTATTGACGGGGCTGATCGTCATCTCGCTCGGAGTAGCTTTGGACCAGTTGCAGCGCTCGCCGTGGGTTACTCGGCAGGGGCAGCGTCCGGACCAGCCGATTCCGTTCAGCCATAAGCACCACGTGGAAGGGCTGGGATTGCAGTGTCAGTACTGTCACGTCCAGGTGGAGAAGGCGGCGTATGCCGGTATCCCTCCGACGAAGACGTGTATCAACTGCCATGCGCAGATCTGGACCAATGCGCAATTGCTGGAGCCAGTGCGGCAGAGCTGGGCGACCGGTGCGTCGATCCAGTGGATCCGGGTGCATGACCTTCCGGACTATGTTTACTTCAACCACGACATCCATGTGAACAAAGGCATCGGCTGCGCGAGCTGCCACGGTCGGGTCGACGAGATGCCGCTGATGTACCAGCAGAACACGCTGCAGATGGAATGGTGTTTGAACTGCCATCGCAACCCTGCTGTGAACCTGCGGCCGGTAGCCGAGATCTACAACATGGCATGGGCTGGACCTTCTTCCGACAAACCGGTTTGGTGCTCGAGCACGACCAAGGGCGGCGCGACCGCGCAGAACGTAAGCTGCGTTTCGTCTGATCCTGGTAAGAATGGCGTCGAGGTTGCATCGCTTGAAGGCGCTCCGGAAGGCCCTGGCAAGACCAAGAGTTCCACTCTTGGACCGCTGATGGGTGTAACGGTCCCTGCGAGCTACCAGAAATTTACAAGCCAGGCTGACTTGGGCAAGTACTTGACCTCGCAGTACCACATTCGCACTCCGAATGAACTTTCAAGCTGCGAGACGTGCCACCGATGATGACGACCCCCGAGAATAACGACACGATGGCTGACATGAAGGACACTATGCCGCATGAGAGCGTACAGCCGATGGTTGTAACGCGTATCGCACCTGCCAAGCTGACGCTGGCTGACGTGCGGACGAAGCTGGAGGGCCAGACAGGCCGCCGGTTCTGGAAGAATCTGGATGAGCTGGCCGACAAGCCGGAGTTTCAGGCGCTGATGCACGAAGAGTTTCCGCGTCAGGCTGGTGCTGGCGAATGGGTCGATGCGGTAAGCCGACGTGGCTTTATGAAGGTGATGGGCGCATCGTTGGCGATGGCCGGGCTGGCAGGTTGCACCAAGCAGCCGGATGAGCCGATTTATCCGTATGTGAAGCAGCCTGAGGACCTCGTCCTCGGCAAGCCGATGTACTTTGCCACGGCGTACCCCTTCCCGACGGGTGCGATTCCGGTACTGGTGAAGTCGGATTCGTTCCGTCCGATCAAGATTGAAGGCAATCCCGAGCACCCGATGTCGAAGGGCAAGTCGGATGCGTACAGCCAGGCGACTCTGCTGGAGATGTACGATCCGGACCGCTCGCAGCATGTGATCTACCGTGGCGAGACCTCGGACTTTGCCAAGTTCCAGTCAGCGTTTGCGACTGCGGCGAAGAAGACCAGCGGCGGCCAGGGCATTTACTTTTTGAGCGAGACGATTACATCGCCTACGCTGGCAGCGCAGTGGAAGCAGGTGCAGGCAGCCTATCCGCAGGCGAAGCTGGTGCAGTGGGAACCGGTCAATCGCGACTCTTCGCGGGCAGCTTCAAAGGCCGCGTTCGGCAGCTACATGGACGCGCAGTACAAGCTGGAAGAGGCTGACATCATCCTCTCGCTGGATGCTGACTTCCTGGGCGGTATTGCTCAGCCGGGCTTCCTGACGCTGGCAGCAGCGTACGCTGAGCGGCACCAGTACGAAGAGGGCAAGACTCCGAACCGCCTGTATGTGGTGGAGACGATGCCGACGGTTACAGGCTTCAAGGCAGAGCACCGGCTGGCACTGAAGCCGAGTGCGGTTGCCGCGTTTGCGCAGGGTCTGGCGAGCGGTACGGTTCCGGCTGGAGCTTCCGCCGAGGAGCAGAAGTTCTTCCATGCGCTGCTGGCTGACCTGAAGAAGAATGGCGGTAAGTGCGTGGTGATTCCAGGCGAGCAGGCTTCGCCGACGGTCCACTCGGCTGCTTACGCGCTGAATGCTTCTCTGGGCAATGTCGGCAAGACGGTGGAGTACACCGAAACTGTCGTACCGATGCCGAGTGAGCAGGTTGCCGACCTGAAGGGTCTGGTAGGCGATATTTATGCGGGTAAGGTTCAGTGGCTGGTGATGCTGGGCGTGAATCCGCTGTACTCTGCACCGGCGGATCTCGAGTTTCGCGCTGCGTTCGACAAGGTTCCGGTCACGGTCCATCTGGGTCTGCACAACGACGAGACGGGCGTGCTTTCAACTTGGCATATCAACAAGTCGCACTACCTCGAGAGTTGGTCGGATGCGCGGGCGTATGACGGCACGATTTCAATCATCCAGCCGATGATTGAGCCGATGTACGGCGGTAAGAGCGCGCACGATGTATTGCAGGCGCTGCTGCCGGTTCCTCAGACTTCGGCGTATGACGCTGTGGTTGTGACCGCCAAGACCTACATCAAGGGTGACTTTGTTGCCGGATGGCGCAAGTCGCTGCACGATGGATGGGTGGAAGGCACAACATTTACTGCGAAAGACCCCGGCGCTCCGAAGGCAAATATTGCTGCGGCAGGGGGTTCTGGTAGCGGATTTGAGATTTCGTTCAAGGCCGATCCGTCGTTGTATGACGGCCGCTTTGCTAACGTCGGCTGGCTGCAGGAGTTGCCCAAGCAGGTGACGAACCTGAGCTGGGACAACGCCGCGATGATGAGCCTGGCGACGATGGAAGCGCAGAAGCTGGAAGAGAACAATCCAGTGGAGATTGAGCTGAATGGCCGCAAGATTATCGCGCCCGTGCTGCTGGCTCCGGGCCATGCAGATGGTTCGGTAACGATCCACCTGGGGCTGGGACGTCGGGTTGAAGCAGGCCGAGTCGGCATGGGAATTGGCTTCAACGCTTACCTGCTACGGACCTCTGGCTCACCGTTGTTTGAGGGCGGAGCGAAGCTCACCAAGCAGGACGGCATTTACGATCTGTGCGTGACCAAGGTGCACTCCATTGAGCACCGCGGTAAATTCGCACAGCAAGACCTCGAGAAAAAACTATCGGATAAGGACGGCAGCTACTCGCTCGAAGGACACGAGGCGATGGAGCGGTCGATCATTCGGTATGCCACGCTTGAAGAGGCGAAGAAGAATCCTGACTTTGCCCATGAAGGCGCGAGCGGAACGCAGGTTAACAAAGTTGGGTATATGCCGCAAGGCGAAGCGCCTAAGCATGAGGAAAGCTTCTTCCCTGACGCCTGGAACTACAAGAAGACCGATGCATCCTCGCTGAAGATTCAGAACGCCTGGGGCATGTCGATTGACCTGAATAGCTGCATCGGCTGCAACGCCTGCATCGTGAGCTGCTACGCGGAGAACAACATCCCCGTCGTTGGCCGTGAACAGGTGAAGGTTGGCCGCAACATGCAGTGGCTGCGTATCGACACCTACTTCGAGGGCGATCTGCATGCTCCGAAGGCTCACTTTCAGCCGATGGCTTGCCAGCATTGCGAGAATGCAGGTTGCGAGCAGGTCTGCCCGGTTGGCGCGACGGTTCACACTCCGGAAGGTCTCAACGCAATGGTGTACAACCGCTGCGTGGGTACACGTTATTGCTCCAATAACTGCCCGTATAAAGTGCGTCGCTTTAATTTCCTGCTGTACTCGGACTACGAGACGGAGAGCTTGAAGTTCATGCGCAACCCGGACGTTACCGTGCGTTCGCGTGGCGTGATGGAGAAGTGCAGCTACTGCGTGCAGCGGATCGAATCGGCCAAGATTACGGCCGACAAGGAAAACCGCGAAGTACGCGATGGCGATGTCGTTACGGCATGCCAGCAGGCTTGCCCGACCGGCGCAATCGTCTTCGGCAATATCAACGATCCGAACAGCAAAGTAGCTAAGCGCAAGGCTGAAGAGCGCGACTACCAGGTGCTGGCCGACCTAAACTTCCGCCCACGCACCAGCTATACGGCTGGCGTCATCAACCCGAACCCGGAGCTGGCATAATGGCGACGAAGAACCCCATTGAAGATCCGATGATCGATCCGCGTACTGGTGAGTATGCGGTCATTGCACCGGGTCATAACTTCAAGTCGGTGACGCAAAAGATCGCGGGCATCGTACTGACGACGAACACTCCCCTGGGATGGTTCTTCGGACTGATGGTGGGTGGCGGCGTCGCAACCGGCGTGGTCATCGGCTGTACCTGGCTCTTCCTGAAGGGCGTTGGCATTTGGGGTGTCACCATCCCTGGTGCCTGGGGCTTCGCCATCATCAACTTTGTATGGTGGATCGGTATCGGCCATGCAGGTACGTTGATCTCGGCGATTCTGCTGCTGTTCAAGCAGACCTGGCGTAACTCGATCAACCGTTTCGCTGAAGCGATGACCATCTTCGCCGTGGTTTGCGCGGGCACATTCCCGCTGATTCACGTTGGTCGTCCGTGGCTGGCCTATTGGCTCTTCCCATATCCAAACACGATGAACGTGTGGCCACAGTTCCGCAGCCCTCTGGCCTGGGACGTGTTTGCCGTTTCGACGTATGCGACGATCTCGATCGTATTTTGGTACGTCGGCATGGTTCCTGACTTTGGCACTATGCGTGACCGGGCTCAGCTGCCTTTTGCGAAATACATGTACGGCCTGCTATCGCTCGGCTGGCGTGGATCGACTCGGCATTGGATTCGGTACGAGTCTGCTTCGCTCCTTCTGGCTGGTCTTTCGACTCCGCTGGTTCTCTCTGTACACACCGTCATCAGCTTCGACTTCGCGGTAGCGGCACTGGCTGGATGGCACACTACCATTTTCCCGCCGTACTTCGTTGCAGGCGCTGTTTACTCGGGCTTCGCAATGGTTTTGACGCTTGCCATTCCAATTCGCAAGTTCTATCACCTGGAAGACATGGTTACTCTGCGTCACCTGGATAACATGGCGAAGGTCATGCTGGCGACTGGTGGAATTGTGGCTTACGGCTACGGCATGGAGGTATTCATGTCGTGGTATTCGGCCAGCCACTGGGAATTCTTTATGATGTGGAACCGCATGTTCGGACCCATGGGATGGGCCTACTGGATCTTGATCCTGACGAACATTGCCATCCCGTTGACCTCGCTGTGGAGCCGCAAATTACGGGTCAATGTGACCTACCTGTTCATTCTGTCCATCGTTGTGAACACGGGTATGTGGTTCGAACGTTTCGTCATTGTTGTAACGAGTCTCTATCGCGATTACCTTCCTTCAAGCTGGGGTACGTACCGCGCAACGAAGTGGGACTACATGATCTATGTCGGCACGATGGGGCTGTTTACGTGCCTCTTCTTCTTATTCGTCCGCTTTCTGCCCATGATTCCTATGTCGGAAGTCCGAATGATGCTGCCACAGACCAAGGTGAGTCGGAGCGGTTCAAATGCTGAGACCGCAATTGAGGAGACAATCTAATGCCGCCGCGCGAAGGAACATACGGATTACTTGCCGAATTCAATACACCGAGCGAATTAGTTCACGCAACGGAGCAGGCTCGGCACGTCGGCTACCGGCGTATGGAGTGCTACACGCCTTATCCTGTTGAAGAAGCCGCTGAGGCGCTTGATTTTCACACGACGCGGGTGCCATTGCTTTGCCTGTTAGGCGGGTTGATGGGGTTGACCACCGCATTTTTGATGGAAACCTGGATTAATGTATGGGCGTATCCGCTGAACATTGCTGGCCGACCACTCTTCTCCTGGCCTGCGTTCATCATTCCGGCGTATGAGTGGACGATTTTGTTTGCTGGTCTCTCCGCTGCTTTCGGCATGATCGCGCTGAATGGTCTACCGCAGCTGTATCACCCTGTCTTCAATGCGCCGAACTTCCGCAATGGCGCTACGACAGACAAGTTTTTTCTTTGCCTAGAAGCGGCTGACCCGAAGTTCTCGTTGACCGAGACGCGGGCGTTTCTGGAGACATTTCCCGCAGTGTCGGTGGTGGAGGTAGAGCACTAATGCGGGGATTCGAGACGAAGACGACGATGCAACGTTTGAACCAAATCGTGATGCTGGGTGCCCTCAGCGGCGTTGGCTTGCTGGCGGGTTGCCGGCAGGACATGCACGACCAGCCAAAGTTCTATCCGCAGCGCGGCACCAGCTTCTATGCTGACGGGCGTTCGGTTCGTCCGCAGGTCGAGAACACGGTTGCGCGCCACCAACTCCACGACGACAGCTACTTCTATACCGGTATGGTCGCCGGCAAAGAAGGGGATGGTTTGCCTTTCCCTGTCACGCTGCAGGTTTTGGCGAAGGGGCAGGAGCGGTACAACGTGTACTGCACTCCATGCCACTCGCGCGTCGGGAATGGCGCGGGCATGATTGTGCAGCGTGGCTACTCGCCCGCTGGAAACTTCCAGGGCGGCAGACTGCGTGCAGCTGGGTTGGGCCACTTCTTCAACGTCATGACTAATGGCTACGGCTCGATGCCGGACTATGCGGCGCAGCTGACTCCGGCAGATCGCTGGGCAGTGGCTGCTTACATTCGGGCGTTGCAGCTAAGCCAGAGTGCACAGCGTTCGGACGTGCCTTCGGGTGTGGACGTGAAGCCGCTGAAGTCGATTGCTGAGTCGGAAGGACTTCCGGCGAGCTTCGCGGATGAGTGGGATGTTGCGACTCCGGCAGAGATGCCCGGTGGTGCAATGCCTGCACCTGCAGCGACAGCCGCTCCTGTTGTTGCAACGCCAACGGCAGCTGCTCCCGCTACAACCGGCACGACCTCTGCTGTAACGCCGCCGGTGGTTGCGAAGCCAGTGAAGGCAGAGATTACCGTTGCCGATGCAAGAGCTGGTCTGGCCATCTACGCGAAGAACTGCCAGGTGTGCCACACAGCGCAACTGACTGGTCATCCGCCGACGTTCCCCTCGCTGGTTGGCGTGGTGCAGCGGGTTGGCGTAGCGAAGGTAAAGAACAACGTAATGCACGGGGCTCCGCCGATGCCGGCATTTCCGCAGATCTCGTCGGCTGAACTGGATCAACTGGTTGCTTTTCTTACCGTCCCGTCCAAGGCAGGCGTTGCAGCAGTCTCCAGCGCACCGAGTAACTAAACGGAATTTGGAATTCGAAGGATCGAAGGTCGCATACGAATGGCACACGGACACGAACAACACGGACATGCCCACTACGGGCCGAAGACGCTGCCGAGTAATTTGGATGCCCCCGCTATTGTCAGGGCTTGGCGCACCCGTCTGCTGATAGTGGGAGCCCTGTTTGCCCTGCTCAGTCTTGCTTTCATCTTCACGCATGAAGGTAGAAACCACATACTTCGCGCCTATCTGATGGCATACATGACCTGCTTCGGATTTGCTGGCGGTAGTCTTGCAATGCTGATGCTTCAGTACGTCTCCGGCGGTAAGTGGGGGCTACTGCTGCGACGTCCGCTTGAGGCAATGACGCGTACGCTGGGGCTTGTGGCGCTGATGCTGGTACCTATCTTGTTTTTCATGAAGCACCTGTACCAGTGGGCGCTTTATCCCACCACAGAAGCCACGGCCCAGGCTTTGGCTGCACATGCTATCAACGCAGAACAGGCCTTGACTGCGAATGCTAAGCGGGCGATGTTGAGCCCGGTTCCTGTCGTAGTCCAGAGCGTAATAATCTTCGGGATTCTGATTCTGCTTGCAACCTTACTGAATCGCTGGTCACTTCAGCGTGATTCGGATCCAGCTCGAGGAACGCAGGCTAGTTTCGATAGGTGGAGAGTCCGGTTTGAAAATCTGAGCGGAATCGGCATCTTTATTTACGTCGTCCTACTTACGGACGGAGCGATTATCTGGATCAAGTCGCTCGATGTCACCTGGTATTCGTCGATTTGGGGTTTACAGTTCCTTGTTGGCCAGGGCTACGCGGTTCTTGCTCTTTGTATTCTCAGTGTGATTCTGCTTTCGCGTTTCGAGCCGATGAAGACGCTCCTTCGCACCACGGAACAGCACGACCTCGGCAAATTTATCTTCGCATTTGTAATGCTGAATATCTATTTGACGTTTGCGGAGTTCCTGATCATCTGGTCTGGAAACGTGCCGGATGAAATCCCATGGTATCTAAACCGTATCCATGGTGGCTGGTGGTATGTGTGTACCGCGGACTTCATTTTTCATTGGGTTGTTCCGTTTACGCTGCTTCTATCGCGTGACCTGAAGCGTAACAAAACTAAAATGATCTGGCTGACGTGCTGGATGCTGTTTGCTCGCTGCCTGGATATGTTCTGGCTGATCGAGCCGAACTTCAAAGATGCCGCGGCCAACCTGCATATCCACGACAATATCGGCATACTTGCCTATATTACTGTCCCAGTCACCGTCTTTTGCCTGTGGGGTGCTTACTACCTGACACAGCTGATGGCGCGTCCGCTGGTCAACGTGAACGATCCGCACCTCGAAGAGATTCTGGAGCCTGAGCATGCACACTAACAACGATGATTTGAACCAGCACCACGGGCCTGCCGACGCCGAGAATCCTGGCTACGAGACGACCGACGTCAATACGGGCGGCGTGGCTGTGTTCCTGGCGGGACTGTTTGGGTTCGTCATCATCTTTTTCTTCGTGTGCTTCTTCCTGGGTCGTTTGATCAATAACCAGATCACGAAGCAGGACGGTGAGCCGAACAAGTGGCATGGTGGAGTGGAAGCCGGCATCAAGGGCAAACGTCAGAACCTGGCTCCGAACCCCGTGATGCAGCAGAAAGAGCTGCAGAAGATGACGGCAGCTTTCCCGACTCCTCGTCTGGATACGGATGACGGCAACCAGTCAACCGCCGATCTTCATGCTCGCGAAGACTTGTTTCTGGACCACTACAGCGTGGCTGAAGGTTCTGTCACCACGGTACGGATCCCGATCAATCGCGCCATGGAGCTGATTGCACAGCGCGGTCTACCGGTAGTAACCGCTGTGACGACCGCTGCCGTGATGACCGGGGATGTGAAGCCGGTGATAACGGCTCCGCTGACGACGGGCTTTGCGCGAACCGGATATGAGATTGACACCATCGAATCCCGCGAGCAGAAGATGAACTTCGCGAAAGCTGAAGGCAGCGAGCACGGCGAAGCAAAGAAGTAGAGCCGCCGTAAGGCATAGCATTTGAAGTAGCAGTATCGGTGACCAAAGATGATGAGCAGACGGACAAATCGGCAGGGGTTGCAGCGGGGGGCGCAGATGCTTGCCCTTGGGTGCCTGCTGCTGAGTGCGTCCGGGTTTGCCCAGGTATCCAGCATCGGCGACAAGCAAGAGGGTGTGAATCGCGGTGACCAGCTTCCAACCGTGCTGAAGAAGGTTGGCGTCTCGCAGCACCTGAATCAGCCACTACCGCTGCAGGCCGCGTTTGTGGATGACACCGGCAAGCAGGTGGTGCTGGGCGATTACTTCGGCAAGCATCCGGCGCTGCTCTCGCTGGTGTATTACAACTGCCCGATGTTGTGCTCGGAAGAGCTGGACGGAATGACGGGCGCGCTGGAGATGGTGAAGCTGACTCCGGGCAAAGACTTCGACGTCATCATCATCAGCATCGACCCGACCGAGACGCCGGCGATCGCGGCGAAGAAGAAGGCTTTCTATTTGAAGCGGTACGGACGGCCTGAGACTGCGGCTGGCTGGCACTTCCTGACCGGGCAGAAGGCAGCGATTGATGCCGTCACGGACGCCGTGGGTTTTGGATATGTGCGCGTCCCCGGGCCGGATGGAACACTTTCGCAGTTTGCCCACGCAAGTTCGTTAGAGATTGTGACGACCGAGGGCAAGCTGGCGCAGTACTACCTGGGCGTGGAGTATTCGCCGAAGGATGTGCTGTTGGGGTTGATTCAGGCCTCGGATAATAAGATCGGCTCGCCGGTCGCCAATATTCTGACGTACTGCTACCACTATGATCCGGAGACGAATAAGCAATCGTTGCGGGTCGCACGGGTGGTGCAGTTTGGCGGGATGGTGACTGTGGCTGGGCTAGGTGGCTTTATGTTTCTGATGTTTCGTCGCGACCTGAAGCTGGGACGTGAACATTCACTTACAGCACATGAAGAAGCAGCGAGCGAAGCAAAAGCGCGCGACCTGAAGAAGAAAGAGAACGGATAAAGGGTAACGATGCATATCAGTCCAGTCTTGTGGCAATTTTTGGTGAAATGGCTTCACGCTTCGGCGCTCTTCCCGGCTGAGGCATCGACCATTGCGCCTTATACTGACGCGCTTTACTTCTTCCTGCTGGCGATCACACTGCTGGGCATGGTGCTGGTGGGCGCACTGGTGGCCGGCTTCTCGTTCCGCTACCGCAAGGAGAAGCATCCGGTAGCAATCCAGGTAGAAGGCTCTACGTTGCTTGAGGCGACGTGGACGATCATTCCGCTGGCGCTGTTCCTGGTGACGTTCGTGTGGGGTGCGCTGCTTTACTTCCGCATCTACAACCCGCCGGCGAATTCAATGAATGTCTATATCGTGGGCAAGCAGTGGATGTGGAAGGCTGAGCATCCAGGCGGCCAGCATGAGATCAATGCGCTGCACGTTCCGATGGGACGGCCGGTGCAGTTGACGATGATCTCGCAGGACGTGTTCCACAGCTTCTCGATTCCCGACTTCCGCGTGAAGCGTGAGGTGATTCCGGGGCGCTACTCCACGGTCTGGTTTGAGGCAACGGCGCCGGGGACGTACCACCTGTTCTGCACGCAGTACTGCGGGACGAAGCACTCCGGGATGATCGGTGAGATTACTGTACTGAGTCCCGAGGATTACACCAAGTGGACGCAGGGCTCTACGAGCGGCATGTCACTGGCGCAGAACGGCGAGCGTTTATTTGCGAGCATGGGCTGCAATTCCTGCCACTCCGGCAATGCGGCTGCACGTGGACCGAACCTTGCCGGCGTCTTTGGATCGAAACTGCAGTTGGCGAATGGCTCCGAAGTGTTGGTGAACGAAGCCTATCTGCGGGACGCAATTTTGAATCCGTCGCAGCACGTGACGGCAGGGTACGCGCCAATTATGCCAACGTATCAAGGTCAGGTGAGCGAGGACGGCCTGATCGATCTGGTGGAGTACATCAAGGGTCTCCAGTCTAATTACCGTGTGCAGCAGACGCTGACCACATCACAGTCCAACCAAGTGGCGCCGACTACGCCGGGGATGGTGAAACCATGAGCGCATCAACATCGACAATTCTCAACCTGCCTGACCAAACCACGGCGACCATGCCGAAGCGGAACTATCTGAACAACGAGCACGGCCTTTTGAGCTGGCTGTTTACGGGTGACCATAAGCGGATCGCGATCCTGTACCTGATTTCGATTACGTTCTTCTTCTTTGTTGGTGGTGCTTTTGCCGGTTTGATTCGCCTGGAGCTGCTGACGCCGCAGCCCGACCTGATGGCCTCGGACACTTATAACAAGATGTTCTCGATGCACGGCATCGTGATGGTCTTCCTGTTCCTGGTGCCTTCCGTGCCGGCGACGCTGGGTAATTTCCTGATCCCGATCATGCTCGGAACGCGGGATCTTGCGTTCCCCAAGATCAATCTGCTGAGCTGGTACCTGTACCTTGCTGGCGGCACGTTTACGCTAGCTGCACTCATTTTCGGTGGTGTGGATACGGGCTGGACCTTTACGACTCCGCTCTCGACCCACTACCTGAATACGAACGTGATTACAGCAGCGACTGCGATCTTCATCGCTGGCTTCTCGTCGATCTTCACCGGGCTGAACTTTATCGTGACCATCCACCGGATGCGCGCGCCGGGCATGACCTGGTTCCGTATGCCGCTGTTTGTATGGGCGCACTATGCGGCTTCGGTGCTGATGGTTCTGGGCACCCCTGTGCTGGCGATCACCATCGTGCTAGTTGCCCTGGAGCGCACGATTGGCATCGGCGTCTTCGATCCGACCAAGGGCGGCGACCCGCTGCTCTTTCAACATCTGTTCTGGTTCTACTCACACCCTGCCGTGTACATCATGATTCTGCCGGGTATGGGCGTGATCTCTGAGGTCGTCAGTACGTTCAGCCGCAAGCGCGTCTTCGGCTATACGGCTGTGGCCTTCTCTTCGGTGGCGATTGCGCTGTTCGGCTTCTTCGTATGGGCGCACCATATGTTCATCATGGGCGTATCGAATTACTCGGCACTGGTATTCTCGTTGCTGACCATGCTGGTGGCGGTGCCTTCGGCGATCAAGATCTTCAACTGGGCGTTCACGTTACAGAAGGGCTCGATCACGTTTGAGACGCCGATGTTGTATGCGTTTGCGTTCTTCGGTCTGTTCACGATCGGCGGTATGACGGGCGTGTTCCTGGGCGCGCTGGGTATGGACATCCATCTGACGGAGACGTACTTCATCGTGGCGCACTTCCATTACGTCATGGTGGGCGGTATGTTGATGGCGTTCATGGCCGGTATCCACTTCTGGTGGCCGAAGATGACGGGCCGGATGTATCCGGAGTCATTCTCGAAGCTCTCCGCCGTGACCAGCTTTATCGGCTTCAACCTTACCTTTATGCCGCAGTTCATCCTCGGCTACCTGGGTATGCCGCGCCGCTACCATGCGTATCCGGCTGAATACCAGGTGCTGAACGTGCTTTCGACGGCCGGCGCTACGGTGCTGGGTGTTGGCTTCCTGCTGCCGCTGCTGTACCTGACGTGGTCGTTGAAATACGGCGCAATTGCAGGCAACAATCCGTGGCAGGCAACCGGGCTTGAGTGGCAGATCCAGTCGCCACCACTGACGGAGAACTTTACCGAGATCCCGATTGTCGACCACGAAGCATACGATTACGAGTGGCTTGCCCACAAGACGGAACAAGAGGTGACGACCGTTGGATAACACGGCTGTAGCAACGCATATTCACGAAGAGCACGCACACGTCTCGCTGCCGCAACACCGTCATCACTTTGAGACGGAAGAGCAGCAGCGCGAGGCCGGCACGTTCGGCATGTGGCTGTTCCTGCTGACCGAGATCATGTTCTTCGGTGGGCTGTTCTTCGCCTACCTGCTGTACCGCAACTGGTACTACGACGCATTCGTGGCGGCTTCCAACCAGCTCAGCATCAAGCTTGGGTCCATCAATACGGTGTTCCTGATCGCCTCCGGCTTCTTTATGGCGCTGGGTGTGTGGGCCGCTGAGGTGCGGAAGCGCGGTTTGCTGGTGATCTTCCTCATCCTCACCACTGTCCTCGGCTTCGCATTCCTTGGCATCAAGTATGTGGAGTATTCGGAGAAGTTTGAGAAGCACCACGTACCGGGTGCGCACTTCGATATATCGGAGTTCGTCAACCCGCCAATCGACGCGAAGACTGGTAAGGCCGAGCAGAAGCCGCTGCCACCGGATATGGCGGCCAAGACCCAGGTGTTCTTCTCGCTGTACTTTGCGATGACGGGCATGCACGCGGTCCACATGATCATCGGGATCGTGCTGCTGTTCTGGCTTACCTGGAGGGCATACTACGGAGATTTCTCCAGCGGGTATGTGGCACCGATCGAGAACTTCGGACTGTATTGGCACTTCGTCGATATTGTGTGGCTGTTTCTGTTTCCGTTGCTGTACCTCATCAACCGCCATCCGCTGTCGTAAGAATTTGAAAGTTACCGCCGCTGCTGCGGCTTGAAGGATAAGGTCTATGTCGGACGTACACTACCACGATCCATCCAATGTCACGAACCCGGAGCATGCCGAACACCACATTGTGACGCCTGCGCAGTACTGCATCGTCTTCGGCTCCCTGCTGGTGGGTACGCTCATCACGGTGGTGGCTGCAGATATCGATCTGGGTGTGATGAATCCGGTCATCGCACTGGGCATTGCCTGCACCAAGGCGGTGATCGTGATCCTGTTCTTCATGCACGTGAAGTATCAGTCCAAGCTGGTCAAGATGACGGTGGCGGCTGGCTTCTTTACCTTCATCGTTTTGATCACGATGACGCTGACCGACTACATGAGCCGCGCCTGGGGTCTTTGGTAGTTTCAACGCGCTGTCGATTTGCACGAATCTTTGACTAAAATGCGGCCTACGGGCCGCATTTTTCCGTCTGGTGAAGGGTGCGGTTCGGCGCGGTCGACTGTCACAGATCAGAGCCGTAGGATGAAGGGATGACTGAGACGAGGGCGAAGGTGCAGGTGGTGCCGGAGGAGTGGCAGGAGCTGATCGATGCCCGGGTGACGGTGCGACGAGGTGGCGTATCCGATCCCAACGGCAAGTGCGTCGTGTACTGGATGCAGCGGGCGCAGCGTGGGGTGGACAACCATGCTGTGGACCTGGCGGTGAAGCTGGCGAACGGGCTGAGTCTTCCGCTAGTGGTGTACTTTGCCGGCATCTCGAACTTCCCACATGCGAACCTGCGGCACTATGTGTTTCTCAACCAGGGGCTACGCGATGTAGAGGCGGATCTGGCGGAGCGGAATATTTCGTTCGTCATGCGACGCGCTCCGCATGAGTCGCACGAGCGGTTCTTTGCCGATGCCGGCGCCGCGATGGTGGTGGGGGATGAGAACCCGATGCGTGAGCCGGAGCGGTGGCGAAAGCATGTTGCCTCAGTGCTCAAGGTACCGTTCTTGACTGTGGATACGGATGTGGTGGTGCCGTCGAAGCTGGTGGAGAAGGCGCAGTATGGGGCCTATACGATTCGGCCTCGGCTGTACCGCTTGCTGCCCGAGTATCTGCATCCGTACGAAAATCTGAAGGCCGCCGTTGCGTGGAAGCGACCGAAGGGGTTTCTGGCCGACTCGGTCCACGAAGACATGACGCGCGACTGGAAGGACCTGGACCGCAGCGTTGAGCCGGTGGAGGCATGGGTGGGCGGGACACACGCGGCGATGAAGCGGCTGAAGTTATTTACGGGGCGGATGCTGAAGGATTACGGATCGCAGCGCAATCATCCGGAGGTGGATGGGACTTCGGCGCTTTCACCGTACCTGCACTACGGGCACATCGGACCAATCACAATTGCACTGGCAGTGGACGCTGCGTTGAAGAAAGATCCGTCACTGCAGGAGGCACGCGATGGATACTTCAACGAGTTGATTGCATGGAGGGAGCTGGCAGTGAACTTCGTGAAGTACACGCCGAACTACGATACCGCCGACTGCGCTGAGAACTGGGCGAAGCAGACCATCGCCGAACATGCGCGAGACGAGCGCGAACACGTCTACACGTTGCAGCAACTCGAACATGCGGAGACGTATGACGAGCTATGGAATGCGGGACAGTTGCAGATGGTGCATTACGGGTGGATGCATAACTACGTGCGAATGTACTGGGCGAAGAAGATCCTGGAGTGGACGCCGGATGTGGCGACTGCGGTGAAGTATGCAATGCACCTAAATGACAAATACTTTCTGGATGGACGCGACCCGAACGGTTATGCGGGCATTGCATGGTCGATGCTGGGTAAGTTCGACCGCGCGTGGTTTGAGCGGCCGATCTTTGGGAAGATTCGGTATATGTCAGGTGCTTCGACAGGCAAGAAGTTTGATTCCAAACGGTATATCCGGCAGATGAGGGATCTGGCTGATGGTGTGCGCGGCACGGGATCGCTGTTTCCTGCCGACTAACCAGTAGGAAACAGTGGGTACGTTCTAAGCCGGGACTTTGTGCGCGGTCCCACAGTGGGTGCAGAAGGTGGCGGCGGGGTCGATGGGTTGGCTGCAGCTGCCGCAGGGCTGCGTGGTGGTGAGGCTGCCCGCGGATGCGAACCCGCTTGCTTCAACGGGACTGGGCGAAGCGAGGATCTGCGAGGCGATGAAGCCTGCCTGCGCAGTGTTGTAGGCCCGCACACGGCCGGGCATAAAAAAGCACTCGAAGAACGCAATGATGGCTGGGATGCCGGTCCAGCAGAAGATGAGGTAGAAGATGCCAGCGGTGTTGTGGCGCAGGTAGAACTTGTGGATGCCGAAGCCGCCCAGGAAGAGTGCGAGCAGGACGCCGATGATCTCTTCCTTGCGGGCGTGTTCGTACTCGGCATAGAACCAGGCACGTTGCTGGGGGTTCATGCGATTGAAGTAAATGGGGTCAAGCATGGGTGCCTCCGTCGGTTGCAGATGATGATACGAGAGTTTGGCGAGTGGAGTTCCATTGCAATGCCCGGGAAACAGAAACGGCCAGCGCTATGCTGGCCGTTTCGAGTAGTACAGGGCAAAACTAGATATCGCGAACACCGTCGACGAATGCCTTCAGCTTGCGGCTGCGGCTGGGGTGACGGAGCTTGCGGAGCGCCTTGGCTTCGATCTGGCGGATGCGCTATCCGGTTCACCCCGGCTTGAAGTTGACTGGGGGGCTGATTCGCGGCGGCTCCCAGGGGCCCGCCCGGGGGTGGCACTGGCAGTGCCTGAGAGAAAAAGCAAG
>JANYER010000232.1 GCA_025359825.1 Granulicella sp. | reverse complement strand
CTGGAATTTTTCGGTGGTCTTGATGTTGGCAGCCGGGGGCAATTTCTGGCCGGGCTTTTCAGGATTATCGTTGACTAACTCGCTGTCGCGCGCGATCCATTTGTTGTTGTCTACAGTTCCGATGGGCTCCCAACCTGCGAGATCCTTGCCATCGAAGATAGGCCTGGGCTTGGTCCACTCTTTTGGCATTGGCCGATCCAGCAGAGGTGCCTTCACGCCAGCGAGCATGGGGCCGGCGGTGTCGTTGCGCTTCTCGACGCCGGTGAGGTGGTCTGCGGTGGGGGAGGTGAGCTCCCAGCTAATGGTGTTGCCGGGACCTGCTTGGCCTACGACTACGATGAGCTTGCCCGACTCGATGTGAGCGGCTGCGATGGGATGCCAAGCGCCGCCCTTAGGCTGAACGCGACCTCCTAGTTTGCCGCCGTTGTCTGTGAGCTCGATCCATTGCGGATACGGTTTGCCGTCGGTGGGGGTGACGGTCATGTCCCAGCGACCGAGAAACGCTTTAGTGTCTTGCGCGGATGCGGTCGAGGCCAGGGCGCTCGCAAGGATAGAGGCGAAGAGGAGCTTCATTATTTTCACGGGTCGAGTGTAACGCTTTTTGGCCGAGCCATGTGTTGCGATTGCGCGAACAAGAGAGCGGGGGAAGAGGTTTTCCATTCTCTTCAATCTTTCCTGGGGTTAGCCATTTTCGATACGGAATTTTATGTCTGCGTAGGCGTTCGCAACGAGCGTGTGGAGAGCTGCGGTGTTTATCGGGGTGCCGGGTAGGAGCTTGACGTGGCGTATGGATTTTCCGGTGCCTTGCAGGAGGTGGGATGGATCGTGCAGGGGTGCGCCCTGGAAGAAACCTAGGTTGACGTGGGAGGTGAAACCGAAGCAAAGGGGATGTCGCCCAGCCAGGCAGTGGGGCAGCCGTCGTGGAGGAGCTCCAGAACTTCGTCGCCGCAAGAGCGCATGATTTGGAACCAGTGCTGGGCGATGGCACCTAACTCGTTGCTATGAGCGTTCCTCCAGGCGTCGATGGCAGGATCGCGTTGGAGGGGGCCGTCGAAGCGTAGGAGTTGAGGGTTCATGAGTGCTCCTACAGCAGAGGGGGTTAGCAGCGGACGGTCTTGCGCTTTGCGGTGGCGCGTCCGCCGGCGGCATGGGCTTTCGCGATCGCAGCGGCGGCGATGGGGACTTCGCAGGCGGTGTCGCCTACGTCGACCTGGACGGTGCCGAGTTGTTTGGCGATGGCCTGGGCCTGTTTGAGCAGCGGGGCAACGTAGGTGCCGACGGCGATGACGAATCCGTTCATGGTGTAGCGGGCGCGGTTGGGGGCGGCGGCGATTTTGTCGGGGATGGATTTGAGGAGGGACTCGATCTCGGGGAGGTCGAGGGCGTCGTCGGGCTGGGTGGCTACGAGGCCGGTGTAGGTGCGCCAGCCGGCGGCTGCTACGTGCTCCTTTTTGGAGGCGATCCACTGGAGGGCGAGGCTGCGGGCTTCAGGGTGTTCGACGGCGAGCCACTGGATGGTGTACTCGGAGATCATGGGACGGTGGGCGGCAGCATCGGCCATGGCGCTGATCTGTTTGGGGGTGAGTTGGGCTCCGTCGGCGACCATGCCGGCGAGGTACATGGCTTCGAAGATGCTGGTGTCGTAGAGCTCGCAGGCCAGGGCTTGCTGCTTCTTTATTGTTTTGGCGATGAGCTTCATGTCCGCGGTGAGTACGCCGAGGGTGTGGTCTGGGGGTGCGCCGTGGCGGAGGTAGGTGGCGCGGGTCTTTTCGGAAGCTTTGGATTTTAGGTCGGATAGGACGGTGGCTAAGGTTGGCATGGGTGCTCCTTGCGGGGTATGACGACTGCTGCAAAGGGTGTGCCTAGTAGGGAAACAGTATGACACTGTATCGTGCTTGTCTGAGCGTTTTTGAACGGGATGGGGATGGTGTTATGGCGGATGCGTTGAAGTTTGAGAATGGGTTGGGGTCGAAGGTGGATGGGTCGGCGGCGAAATTTGGGGCGAACAAGGCCGCGATGCTGGTGCTGCTGGGTGCGGTGCGGGCTGAAGAGGATGTGATTCGTCGGGGAGGTGGGGCGAAGGCGGCGGAG
>JANYER010000262.1 GCA_025359825.1 Granulicella sp. | reverse complement strand
ATATATTGCTCTCCATCAATCTCATAGCTGATCGGGCTGGTATGGACTCCGGCACCTGTCTGGAAGCGCCACAGCTCGTGTCCATCCTTGATGTCGAGTCCTAGAAGAACACCGTCGGGCTGTCCGATGAACATCACATCTCCCGCCGTAGTCAGGACGCCGTTCCCATTCGAGAGGCCCCACTCCATCGGACGTTCCCAAGCAATCCTGTGAGTCGCCGGGTTGAACGCCAGTACCTTCCCGCTGCGCCTCTCTCCCAGCGGGCGAAACCCTACATTACCGTCCGGGATAGAGTGCGCCGCGTTGACGACGCTCACCCCGGTGTAGATCAGCTGGGTCCGGGGATTGAAGGACAGCGCGTTCCAATCATTGCCACCACCAATACCCGGGGACGTCACGACGGGCTCCGTCGTATGCGGGGTAAAAATGCATCCGCTCTTGTATCCAGGTGGCACCTGCGTGGGTCCCGTCGAGGCCGGACACAGCGGAACCAGCGAGTCACCCACTGGAAACGGCTGCGTCGCCCACGTCTTCTGGCTTGGCTCCTGCGGTACCGGCTTCTCCACAATAGGCGTCAGCGGAGTTCCATTGGTGCGGTCGAGGATGTACCACATGGCTGTCTTGCTGCCGTACACCACGCCCTTGCGCATTTTGCCGGCGATCTCCACATCGATCAGCAAAGGAGCCATGACGTTATCCATGTCCCATATATCGTGATGGATCGATTGGAAGTGCCACATTCGCTTTCCTGTCTTGGCATCGAACGCAATGATCGTATCGGCAAAAAGATTTTGCCCCGGACGTTTGGAACCATCCACCGGCGCACCTGCCCGCGCGTTCCCGAACGCCCAGTACAACAGCCCTAACTCAGGGTCGATCGCCGGATGCATCCACGGAGTGGCGCCGCCCGTCTTCCACGCATCGCCATTGCCCCAGGTCTCGTTCCCATACTCCCCAGGCGCAGGCACTCCGTAGAACTTCCAGGCTACGTCGCCAGTGCTAGCCTTCAACGCGAACGCCGCACCACGTGTGCCATCGGCGCTGCCGAAGTAAATCAGTCCATCAAAGTAAATGACCGCGGTCTTGAAAGACCCTGCCGTCTTCTCATCGGCAAATTGCTTCTCCCATAGGACTGCACCCGTCTTCTGGTCCAGTGCAACGACGCGACGATCTGCCATCGTTGCGAAGACCTTGCCCTCACCCAGCGCAACCCCGCGGTGGATCTGGATTCCATAGCCGCCATCGTAGGTCCACTTCACCGCGCCGGTCTTGCCGTCGATTGCCAGCACCTTCCCTTGGGTCGTCTCTAGATAAAGGACCCCACCCAATGCAACCACCGTCGCCTGCTGGAACTGGTCTGTCGATCCGTCCGCGACGTGGTCATGCCATGCACCGCCCAGCCGCGTTATATTGCCCTTGTTGATGCGTGCCAGGGAGGAGTAGTTCTGATTGCCGTAGTTCCCACCGACCTTCGGAAAGTCCGCGCTGGCAGGGCTGCAGCAGGATTGCGCACTCCCCTGTGCAACGAACAACATCGGCCCAACAAATAACATCGGCATCGAAAAACACCCGTACATCCCAAGCAGCTTCTTCATCTGTCTCCGTTCAATTCGGGGAATAACGACCATCATTAGTTGCTAGAAAGCATCGTGTATCCGGCAACTCCCGTCAAGCCAGCCTCGCGCACGCGACGCTCCACAAAAGAATGAAGCGAAGGGCCGAAGAAGAACATCTCATCGATCGTTCATCGACACTCGACCTTCTTCGACTTTGGCAGGCACGCTCTCCCGTCTCGGTCAACATTGATACTCTATGGGTATCAATGTTCGACCTGAAACAAATTCGTTGTTTCATCGCAGTCGGCGAAGAGCTTCACTTCGGACGTGCCGCCCTGCGCATGAACATGACACAACCACCCTTAAGCCGCCAGATTCAGCTGCTCGAGTTTGAGCTCGACCTCCAGCTTCTCTCTCGCACCAGCCGCTCCGTTCGCCTCACCCCCGCCGGAAGGGTCTTTCTCGTCGAAGCCATCCGCATCATCGCTCTGGCAGAAGAAGCTGCCACCCGCGCCAAACGAATCGCTCGAGGCCACGCCGGAATGATTCGCCTCGGATTTACCGCAGGCTCCAGCTACGAGTTCCTCCCCCGGCTACTCGCGCGCACCACCTCTTCGCTCAAGGACATCGAAATCGTCCTCACCGAGATGGTCTCCAAGCAACAGATCGAAGCCATCCGCGCCAACAGCATCGACGTCGGCCTGCACCGCTTCACCTTTGTGCCCGAAGGCTTCGATGCCATCTGCGTCGTCCGCGAAAAGATGCTGCTCGCAGTCCCAAGTAATCATCGACTGGTCCGGGGCCGCCTCCCGCAAGGCTCCGATCTAACCGGAGAGCCTTTCATCACCTTCTCCCCGCGCGATGGCTATTACTTCTACCACCTCATCGACTCCTACTTCTCCTCGCAATCCATCGCGCCCAACTACGTCCAGCACGTCAGCCAGATCCACTCCATCCTCGCCCTGGTCAGCACTGGAATGGGCGTGGCACTCGTCCCGGAGAGCGCTCGCTTCCTCCGTTACAAGGGAGTCGTCCTTCGCCAGATGAAAGACCAACCCCCGTCCGCCGAGCTCCACCTCGTATGGAGCAAAGACTGTGACAATCCTGCCGTCCCATCCCTCGTTCAACTCGTCCATCAGTCGTTCGAAGCCTGAAAGCAAGCACCTCAGTCCATTCATACAATAAAAGTATCAATTGATAGCCACATTGATATGACCAGGCTCTTGCCCCTCCTCTATAGTGATTGGCGTTCGACAAGAATCTGAAAGTGAAGCGTGCAATGACCCCTCACGAACTAGCAAAGACCGTTGGCTCTGGACTTCTGTCCTTCCCCGTAACCCACTTCCACGCGGATGGAACCTTCAACGAAGCGTCGTACCGCAGCCACCTCGCATGGCTCAAGGACTACAAACCGGCCGCTCTCTTCGCCGCAGGCGGCACCGGTGAGTACTTCTCCCTCACCCTCGACGAGTTCTCCGCCGTCGTAAAGGCCGCCGTCGACGAGACCGCGGGCGCAGTCCCCGTGCTCGCCGGATGCGGCTACGGCACCGCCATGGCGAAGCAGTTCGCCAGGGTAGCAGAGGCTGCCGGAGCCGACGGCCTGCTTCTGTTCCCGCCTTATCTCGTCAACGCCGACCAGGAAGGCCTCATCGCCCACGTTAGAGCCGTCTGCAACTCCACCAGCCTCGGAGTCATCGTCTACAACCGCGATAACGCCATCGTGAACGCCAACACCCTTGCCCGCATGTGCGACCTCTGCCCCAATCTGGTCGGCTTCAAAGACGGCGTCGGCGACATCGAACTGATGACCCGCATCCACCTCAAGATGGGTGACCGCCTCACCTACGTCGGCGGCCTGCCCACCGCGGAGACCTTCGCGCTGCCCTATCTGGAGATGGGCGTCACCACGTACTCCTCCGCTATCTTCAACTTCCTGCCCGGCTTCGCCACCGACTTCTACGCCGCCATCCGACGCCGCGACCATGCCTTCGTTGCCAAAAGCCTCAGCGACTTCGTCATTCCATACATCGACCTTCGCGACCGCCGCAAAGGCTACGCCGTCTCCATCGTCAAAGCCGGCATGAAGCTCATCGGGCGCGACGCCGGCCCGGTCCGCTCTCCCCTTACAGACCTCACCGCCGACGAACTCAACGCACTTAAAACCCTGATGGCGGGACGCACCTAAAGATCAAGCCGCACCCAGCATCACGACGTACGCAGCATCGCGATTTGAGGCGTCATGAAATCAGTTCAGACTCAATCCACCCACGTCCGTTATCTCGTCCTCGCGACCCTCTTCATCGTGAGCACGTTCAGCTACGGCGATCGTGTGGCCCTGTCCATCACCGGCATCTCCTTCGCCAAGGACCTGCACCTCTCCCCCCTACAACTCGGCTACCTCTTCTCCGGCTTTAGCTGGGCGTACGTCGTCGCACAATTGCCCGCCGGGTGGATGCTCGACCGCTTCGGCACCAAACGCGTCTATGGCATCAGCATTTTGCTCTGGTCTGTTCTAGCTGCCGCCGCAGGCTTTGCCGGATACCTCAAGGGAGCCGTCGCGTTCTCCGTCATCTTCGGCATCCGCCTGCTCTCAGGGTTGGCCCAATCCCCCGTATTCCCCGGCAACGGACGAGTCGTTGCAGCCTGGTTCCCTTCCACGCAGCGCGGCACCGCCTCGGCCATCTTTAACTCGTCGCAGTACTTCGCGCTGGTGGTCTTCTCTCCCCTGCTCGGCTGGATGGCACATGCCTACGGCTGGAGAGAGTGCTTCTGGTTCATGGGAACTATCGGCATTCTCTTCACGCTGTTGTGGCTTAAAACCATCGACGACGTAAAGACCCATCCCGGCATCAACGCCGCCGAGATCGCAACCATTGAAGGCGGCGGCGGCCTCTGCGTCATCGGTGCCACGACCAAAGACTCCGGGATGAACATCACCTGGAAGGCCGTCGGCAAGCTGCTCAGCACCCGCATGTTGGTCGGAATCTACCTCGGCCAATACTGCATCACAACCCTCACCTGGTTCTTCCTCACCTGGTTCCCCATCTATCTCGCGCAAGCCCGTCACCTCTCCATCGGCAAAGTCGGATTCGCCGCAGCACTGCCCGCGCTCTTCGGCTCTATCGGCGGAATCCTCGGCGGCCTCTCCTCCGATAAACTGCTCCGCATGGGTCGCTCCCTCAGCTTCTCCCGCAAAGCCCCCATCGTCGCCGGTATGGCCTTGGCCACGACCATAATGCTCTGCAACGTCGTCGACAACCAGTGGGGCATCATGGTGCTGATGTCGATCGCCTTCTTCGGCAAAGGCTTCGGCGCTCTTGGGTGGACCGTCATCTCCGACACCTCGCCCAAAGGAATGGTCGGCCTCAACGGCGGCATGTTCAACCTCTGCGGCAACATCGCCGGCATCACCACTCC